>CAMUQM010000078.1 GCA_947095945.1 uncultured Prevotella sp. | reverse complement strand
AAAATCAAGGCAGTTGGAACTTTTCTCATGCTAAACTTATCCCGAACTCAAGTATTATCTTACTTTTACAAGTCCCTTTTTATGTGACTTATAACTGTTATCATACATTGTGTTTATGGTTAGCACGTCTCGTGCTAACACTGCGCACAAGGCGTGCTAACCATAAACACCAAAGTACGGAACACTCTGGACAAACTCTTGCCATAATAAGTTTCACTCCGTCAAGCTTCTATTACTTCTAAAATCTTTACTTTCTTGTTTACAAATTATTACGACACAGTAGTTTACTTTGTTAAAGTAATGAAGATAAAGCTACTTTGCAGAGCCTCATATATCGGCTAATCAAGTTGGTTATCAGCATAAACTTTATTGTTTTTTTACATCTATAAGGTTACTGAATTTCAATGAGATAGCCGATTTCATTATGTTATATTTGGTTACCTAATTATCTCTTTTTCAGAGACCTGCCATGTTTTCTTTCTGTCACAATTCCTGTTGGCTTAGGGACGAAAGATTCGCAAATCACAAAATTAAACGGACTATTGCTTTTTATAATCTTTCAATAAAAGCATATTTGTTATTATATTCGTACCTTTGTAAGGTGATTTTCGAAGTAGCATAATATGTCTGTATGTTCCTTTTAAAGTTATCAAAGGTTAAAATAAAGAAAATCTATGAAAATAAGTGCAGTCTTTTAGAGCAAATAGACTCTTTTTTAATATTAAATAAAGGAGATGTTCCTTTGCTTAAAATAATATGATACAGATTGACGCTTGCAAAAATGGGGATAAGGAAGCCCTCGGAGAACTCTATACGACATACGCTAATAGACTTTTAGGCGTATGTCGGCATTATGTAAAAGATGATAATTCAGCTCACGATATTTTGCATGATGCATTTATTATAATCTTCATGTCTATCCAAGATTTGAAAGATGAATCAAAATTGGAAGGTTGGATGATAACAATCGTAAGGAATCTATCCTTAAAATATATCCAAAACACAGAAAAAAGAAGCCATACCCCCTTATCTTGCTTGAATATAGAAATTCAGGAAGCAGCATGTGAGGAACAGAAAAAGATAGAGTTCGGACTATTATTGTCAGCGATAGAGTCCTTACCAGAAGGGAATCGTGAAGTTTTCAAGCTCTCAGTCTTGGAAGGTCTTTCCCACAAGGAGATAGGAGAACAGCTCGGCATCAATCCGCACAGTTCTTCTTCCCAGTTGTTCAGGGCAAAGAAAACATTGCGTGCAATGTTGATTAACTATTGGATGCTCTTCTTGCTTCCAATTCTTATACCAGTTTATATATATATCGCTACGAGAGATAAAACTGTTGAGACTTCCGATAACGAACCTACTGCTACAAACACTCATAAGAGTCAATCAAAATATGTTCAAAAAGGATTAGGAGTTCTGAAGAAAGAAAAGTCAAGATATTCTACCTCGCCAAGTATCTCTGGTAATGCAGGAAGAGGTTCTGCCGGTGCGATTGTCCCTGAAGGAAATATTGCTTTGCAAGTATCAACAGACAGTGCTATAACGGAACAACGAGCATTACTCTTTAATGTGGATTCCCTGCAAAAACATTTGGCTATAGGTATCGGAACAGACGATTCTTTATACTGCATTCCACAGCCACCACAAGATAAGATGATAGCATTGAATGAAAGAAAGAACTTCAATGTCTGCAATAAGAAGAAGTATCCGTGGACATTCAATATGGGTTATTCATCTAATGCCGGTGCAAATGGAGCCATGTCCAATTTGAACTACCTATCAGTAGTAGATTACGCTAATGGTGGGGCTGCGGCCAAATTATATACATGGGATGATTATGTAAATTATTTAGTTCGGAACAATGCACTGATGGATTCCGTCGAGAGGGCAAAAATGTCATGGATAGCACTGAATAATGCAACAGACGGCAACGCTTCCTTAGGTGAGAAGGTGCATCACTACCGCCCCCAGACCTTTAGTTTATCGCTCAACAAGCAACTAAGTTCCCATTGGACTTTTGGAACAGGATTGACTTACACAAGAATAAAGTCTGATTTTGAGAGTGAGTTTCATGGTGCGACCTTGTTGAAGACCCAGAAGATTGATTATGTGGGCATACCATTGCGATTGACCTATCGTATATGGAGCAAGGGACGATCCAATGCTTATACGACCGGTGGAGTGACATTCGAGATGCCAGTTCACAGTTCACTTGATAAGAAGTATATCATAACGTCTGACTCGTCCTACACGTTAAAGGGTGACATCAAGCCACGTTATCAATGGTCTGTGAACTTAGGTATTGGTGTTCAGTATAGGCTATTCAAGCCTTTCAGTCTGTATTTAGAACCTAATATGTTCTATTACTTCGGGAATGGCAGCGGCCTTGAAACCTACCGCACAGAGCATCCGTTCATCATAACGGTACCATTTGGATTGCGGCTTACTTGGTAAATGAAATAAATAAAAAAAGTCATAAATATTGTGCAGTCTTTTCATTGTTTTCTGCTCTTAACAATAAAAGACAAAACTCAAAAGAAAGAATGTACAGTATTTATGACTACATCCACAATGGAATTGTATTTGTCAATAATGTAGTACGCAGACAGCATAAGGAACTCACATCCTTGATGATATATTCCACAACAAGCTGTCAGTCTCGTTGCAAGCACTGTTCCATTTGGAAGAAACCTATAGAAAATCTCAGCTTAGATGACATCATCAAAATAATGAACAGCAAATGTGTAACAAAACGCACGATGGTCGGTTTGGAAGGAGGTGAGTTTATCCTCCATCCAGAAGCAGACAAGATATTAGGATGGTTTGATACTAACCACCCTAACTATACATTGCTGTCCAACTGCCTTGCAGTGAACAAGATAATTTTTTCCGTAAAGAATCATCATCCCAAACATCTATACATATCACTTGATGGCAATAGAGAAACCTATCGCTATATGCGTGGGAGAGATGGATATGACAAAGTGATTAAGGTTATAGAGACATGTAAAGACATCGTGCCTATCTCCCTAATGTTCTGTCTTTCTCCATGGAACTCGTTTGAGGATATGAGGCATGTCATAGATTGTGCCAAACAATATAACATTGATGTACGTATTGGCATTTATAGCACAATGTCATTCTTTGACACAACCAAAGATTTAATGGAATCCAATGATGCTGATTTCATCAGCCAGATACCCTCTTCCATACATCAAACATATGAGAACTTTGACTTTGTAGCTTTGTATGACGAGTGGAAGAATAATAGACTAAGACTGCGGTGTCATAGTATTTTCAGTGAATTGGTCATCCATTCTAATGGAGACGTCCCCTTGTGCCAGAATTTAGATGTAACCTTGGGTAATATTCATAAGAATACGCTTGATGAGATATTCAATTCAAGGAATACGTGCAAAATTCAATGTCAGTACTCCAAAGAATGCAATCAATGCTGGATCAACTATCACCGAAAATATGACATTATCCTGTTAAGAAATATAGAAAGAATAATCCCCAAACGCTTGATAGAGTTGTTTTATGGGAAATATCAATGGACTAACAACAGGCAAATCACCTATAAGAAACATTTCAAGCAAATAAAAGCATAGCTAAAATGGGATATTTAGATAACATTATAGACAGATACAAGCGCATACGCAGCATGAGAGAACTGCAATATACCTACACACAGCAGTATGCTCTTGTGGGGTTTGGCAATCATTGTGCAAACAACCTGCTGCCCGTTATACAGTATCTTCAGCTGCCACTGAAATATATCTGCTGTACCTCTGAAAAGAAAGCTGAACTGATTTCTCAAAAGTACAAAGGAGTCAAAGGTACAAATTCTTTACAGGACATCCTGCTTGATGATACGATTTCTGGAGTCTTCGTGGCAGCTAATCCACATTCACATTTTCATATTGCAACTGAAGTTATAAAAGCAGGTAAATCCTTGTTCATAGAGAAGCCACCCTGTAAGGATGAAAGGGAACTAATGTTTTTGACTGATACTATCAAACTATATGGCTCACAGCATATTGTTGTCGGACTGCAAAGACGTTTTGCCCCAGCCACTCAAATTCTGAAAAAGCGATTGAAAGATGATGGCAAACGGCATTACCATTATCGCTATCTGACAGGATTATACCCTGAAGGAGATACTTTGCTTGACCTGTTCATCCATCCTCTTGACTATGTAACATTCCTTTTTGGAGAGGCAAAGATAAAGGGTTTGGATATTACTCTCAGTAGAGATGGTGGACAGACCTTATTCCTTATATTAGAACACCAAGATATAGTAGGAATGTTGGAACTATCAACAGATTACTCTTGGCAGGATGCACAGGAACAATTAAGTATTAGTACGGACAAAGGACAATATGTATTGGACAGAATGGAAAGACTCGATTTTTCCCCAAGACACTCTGCTATATGGGGAATCCCTTTGGAAAAGGTCTTCCAAAATAATGCAACCGTTGTTAGCCTATACGGAAGGAATGGTTTTGTACCAACGGTTGGGAATAACCAAATTGTGTCACAAGGGTTCTTCTCGGAGATTCAAGCGTTTGCCGATATGGTTGAAAACAGATGCGAGGATAATCATGCCTTTTGCTTGGAAAGTGTCAAGCATGTTTATTCCATAATGGCAGAAATAAAGAAGTATATGAACATAATTGACGACCACATATTATAATAACTAATTAAATCCAACAAATTATGAAAAGGTATTTTTGTGTATTACAGGCGTTCATCTTCTCGTTGCTGTTTATTGGTTGCAGCAATGAAGATGAGTCTGCTTCAACTCCCACAGTGCAAGCATCGAAAACGGAATTGTTTGCTATAGGGACAGCCCGAATGACAAGAGCCGCTTCAAGCCCCTATCTCTTTACACTTGACAACATCAAGTCTTTCAACGCGCAGACCCGTGAGATTATTTTTCAAGATTTTGAGCCGACAAGTCTGCTCTTTCCCATTTATCGTAACATAGAAATACATTCGTATGGTAAGGTTCTACTCCATATCTCAACGTTTGTGTCATCTTTCAATAGTCAAATCTTCACAGACTTATCATTAGTTTCAGAATCTGGCAAGTTTTATCTGAGTGACTGTTACCCACGCAATATTGAGGACAATAGTCAATATGTTAAAGAGAACAAGGCCATTCAAAAAGCAAAAGAAAAAAGAGCGGCAGAATGGGGAGAGTTTCTCTCAATACTCAAAAAACACGGGAAGTTGATTGAATAGTAAACAGAAATACGTAATAATATAAGCAAGAAATAACTTGTAATTACGTTTATATAAATATCAACATATAAAATCCTTGTAATTATGAAAAAAGTATTTTATAGCCTAATCCTTTTCTGTGGATTATCTGCATGTTCCTCAGAGAAGGTAGCTCTTGAGCCATTAAGAATTTATGATGTTGCAAATTCTAATTGTAAATTAAGCATCTCTCCGACAGATACACGTCCTGACTTCTATGCAGAAAACAATGCTATTCCAGCAAAATTAAGTATAGAGTTGGACAAAGACGGTATAGCTCAGTGTCTACTGGAAGATTTGAAAGCCAACTGTTCCGTAAGAAAGATTTATGTGAATATTGCTAATCAAGATAATCAGATAACCCTTATCGTGTACCATAATGTCCTTGATGCACTGGCCGATTGTATTTGCAAATACGACGTTAATTTTAAGATTAGCAAATTGACATCTGGTGATTATAACCTGAAAGTGTACTATGCCAGACCAAATATGAAATATGATGAATCTAATATTGCATATAATGGACAGATAAATATTGCCCAGAATAAAAAAGTCTCTGTAACATTCAATCCAGAAGTAGGTTTACCTGAAAATTAAAAGTATCTATTCAATACATGGCACTTGGGCTGGTATATATCAACTCAAGTGCTATGTGGCATTGTCAATATTTCAACCTCATCTTATCTTTTTCCCTGTATCTATTTTTAATATTTACCTTTTAAAAAGAGTGATTTGATTTTTTACTGTCATTACTTTCACAGTTCGCAAAGCTATAATGCATTGTAGAACAAGCGATTATATTATGTGTTAAAAATGACAGCAACTGTTTTCAAACTTAATTCTGGTATATGAGTATTGCTTTTAAGCCATCTTTCCCATCAGTGTGTCAATCGTTTTTCTCACTCTGCGCTCTGTTGTCAACATGATTGTGTCCTCATCTGCGCCCTCAGCACCCATATAAACGGATGGGTTGGAGTAGGTCATGCGACTTTTTTGTGGCTCACGTGCAGAGAAGTGGAAGGCTGGAACGTTTGTCTCTTGGCGTATGCGAGCAATGTTCTTTTCGTTTACTCCACAACCCGCCATAATTTTTATACGACCATTTGACAGCTGGTTTAATCGCTGGAGCAGCGGAATACCCTCCTCGGCAGTGGGTTGCTGTCCAGAAGTCAGTACTCTATCAAAACCAAGAGAGATGAGCTGTTCCAAGGCTTTCTCTGGTTCTCTACAGCGGTCAAAGGCACGATGGAAGGTCACACTCATCCCTTTTGCATGTGACATCAGATATTCATTAGCAGCCAAGTCGATATCTCCTTCAGCCGTTAGGCAGCCAAAGACAACACCATTCACACCCAACTCACGGCAGAGGTCAATGTCCATTGCCATGCGCTGAAGTTCCTGTTCTGTATAAAGGAAGTCGCCCCCACGGTTGCGGATGATGACATGTAGACGTGTTTCCTTCAACACTTCCCGCGCCATTTTTGTCTCACCATACGATGGTGTGGTGCCACCTTCAGGAATACCCATGCAAAGCTCTACGCGATTAGCTCCACCTTTCTGTGCTTCTATACAGCTTTCAACACTGTTAGCACATATCTCTATCTCAAAATCTGTTCGGTTCATATTGGATTATTTGAGGAGTTAAAGGAGTTAAGGAGTGAAAGGGAGTTAAGACAACACTATCTGTTAGTGTGATATATGACCGTTTATTGCCCGATATATTACAGCTATAAAAGTATTGTCTTAACTCCCTTTCACTCCTTAACTCCTCTCCCTCCTTATTTAAAGTTTACTACTTGTTTTTACGAGTTGCTCACCCAAACCGATTGTATATCCCTGAGAGAGGAAGACAATACGGTTGAAGGTATCAGCAATAATGAAGATTGGCAACTGCTCCGTATTGCGCAGTTTCATTTCTCTTGCAATCTCCTGTTGAATGGTTCCATCCTTATCAATACCGAAGATAGTCTTCGCTGGCAGGTTAGGGAACTCACCCTTCTGTGCTTGGAACTTCTTAGCTTCTGCCTCATTCTTGAAGAGCAGAACGAAAGGACGACCCCACTTATCGAGCTTTTCTTTCATCTTTTCAATATCATGCAAAGCATGGTTGGTTGGTTCCTGACCAATACCCAATACACCGAGAACGTAATAGCCACGTCCCGTCTGGCTCAGGATAGAAACGTTCTGCCCGTCTTTATCAAACAAGTCTTCGCTATTGAAGCTACCAATCACCTTCACACCTTCGCTTTCCTGACGTACATCGAGTGGGAGAGTAGTCGTCTCGCCTGGTTTAATCTGGAAGAAACGGCTGTGTGCAAGAACACTACCATCTGCCATTCGCTGACCAGTCACGAGGATATAAGTACCCTCATCGAGTGTTGCACCATTCTTAAATGTGTTCGACCAAGTAGCACCGCCACCCATATCGACTTGTCCTTCGTCAAAGTTCATCAGCCATGTCTGTCCATAAACAATCTTACTGATAGAGAAATGGCTATAATACTTAGGGTCATCGAGGAAACCATCAGGGGTGAAGGTTAGTACCAGTTTACCTGTTTTTGCAGTCTGTTGTGCTGCTGAATCAAAGTCAACATCCACCCATTTGCCATTCTGCTTATACTGAATCTTCCATGCCACAGGGTCCATACGAGCCTCAATACCTAAGCTGCGTGCTACGTCCACGAAGAAGATATCACGGCTGCGGCTATCGGTAATTCTGCTTTCCCAAACACTTCTTGGTGTCTGTGGGATTCTCATTGCACGAGTATCAGGATTCATTTTGATGTTCTTACGAATCCAATCTACCAATAAAGCTGGGTTCTTACGGAAGCTTGCAGCCTCTTTGGCAAAGGCTTTCTCAAAGAATTGTTTGAACGGTGTGAGAATCATTTCACTCTCAACACGTGGAGAGAGTTGGCTGCTCTTAGCCTTCATGTTATCCTCTAAGATATACATAGGCATGTCACGGAGGTCCTTGTCGCTCAAAGTACTGAGCAATTTTAGGGAACGTTCCTGCTGATTAGCATACTTCTCAACAAACGCCTTGATAGTCTTCCAGTTACCACGTGCCTTAACAATATAAGGAGTAGCTGCAGGATAACGATAATCCTTCATGCTCTCTGTCGTTGGGAAGGTAGCGATGTAAGCATGACGGATTGAATCCTCGTAAGTCAAACGACGTGTATTCTCATCACGCTGTTCCTTCGTTACGGCAGGTAAGGTGGAATTCTGAGCAGGTGGAACGATGTCGAGGTCAGCCTCCTTAG
>CAMUQM010000077.1 GCA_947095945.1 uncultured Prevotella sp. | reverse complement strand
TCACCATAGCATCGTTTAGCATCTCCAAAGCGCTCCTTCGCCCAGTAGAGATCACCGAGGTGGAGTAGCAATACGCCCTTCTCAATACCACTTCTTGTAGCCTTCTTATTGCCTTGCTCGTATGCATTAATAGCTGCAAGTGTATCTCGTGCGGCAAGATATATGTTTCCCATTGCGTAATACACTTGGTCAAGATACTCCTTGTTATTGTCAGAAGCAGCCATTTGCTTGAGCTTGCTAATCATCTTCTTTGTCTCTCCCTTAGCGGTAACTTCCGTCTGAGCAATACGTGCATTAAACTCCAATTCATATGGAGGATTGGTGCGGATAACACGTTGGAAAGCCTTATAGGCTTCCTCATTTCTGCCGAGTGAAGCCAATACTTGTCCGAGCAGATATAGCTCACGGGCTTTCTGCTTCTTACGCATTTCATGCTTGATAACCTTTTGAAGATAAGGAACCGCCTTTTCCAACTCACCTGAATGCAAGTAATAATCGGCATAAGTGTAGTCCCATTCTTTCACAGCTCGCCAGTCCAAAGAGTCGCGTTGCATGTTACGGATGATATCCTCTGCATCATAGAGCCAGTCCTGTTCTATGTAACACTTAGCCAACCAAGCCCTTGCTTTACCATAAATAGCAGGTTGACCCTTGTAGATACGACTCATATAAGCAAATGTTGCAGCCGCTTCTTCAAAGGCTCCTTTGTGGAATTGTGAACGTCCCATGAGCATCCACGCTTTCCATAGGAAGGGATTATACTCGCGGCGCGACAGCCATTCAATGTCTTTTTCGGTCTTTCGTCTATTCTTTGTCCACTCTGGTCTTTTCTTGATACTATGCTTTGCAATAGCTTTCTCAGCCTTTTCTATAGCCCTATCAAAGTTTCCTTTCCCTATGTCACGACTATTCTTATTGCCGACAGTATAGAGTGGAATGAGTTCAGTGAAGTTATCTTTATTTCCCTTCTCTTTCTCTAATGAGCCATCAATATAAGCCTGTGCACCATTGTAGTAGACGTTATAGCGTGTATTGAAAGCATGCCACCAGCGCGTTTGCGAGGTGTTATTCTTTGTTGAGCAACTAATAATTGTTAGTACACTGATTGCCAACAGAGAGGGAATGATATGTCTTATTATTCTTTTCTTCACGTTTCCTTTGATGTTCTTTCCTAAAGTAAGTGTCTTGGGATTGTAATTGTACAGATAACGGACTTAACCTTCTATCATTGCTATTAACTCGTCCTTAATTTGATTAGGCAGATTAATTTCTCGAAGGATAAGACTTCTGTTCCAGCCTTTCACTTCATGAGGTTGCATTGTATAGAGTATAGTTGCAAACTCTTCTACCTCCTCGTCTGTATATTGGTCAGACTCTCTTCCACGAAAGCGGTCGAGTTCTTCATCGTCATAATACTCTACGTCTTTTATTGCTGCTTCCATCATACACACCTGTTCACACTTATCGTCCGTTCCATCACAGGAAGAACAGTCGCCAGATGTAGGCATAACGACATCAGGCTCACCATCTTTTTTCTTGGTGAGCTTTGTTGCTATAGCAGCAATAACTGCTAATATAAACAGAGAACCTATGCCAATGAAAAATATATCCATTCTTTACTTCCTTTTTATAGTTTTGAGCGGCTCCGATGAATTGGTTAACCCTCTTGTTGTATTTGGAAACCAGCTTTGCGCAAGTCGTCCCAATAGTGGGGATAAGATTTAGACACCACCTCTGGGTTATTGATGCGTATCTTGCCCAACTTCATAGCTAATGGTGCAAATGACATAGCCATGCGATGGTCTTCGTAGGTGTCAATAATCGGTTGTGCCATTGGTTCACAGCGTTCGCCATTCCACGATAGCTCTGTTCCTTTCTCCTCATAAAGAAGATACCCTAACTTCTCCATCTCTCGTTTCATGGCTTCAATGCGGTCAGTTTCTTTAATTTTCAGACTACCCAAGCCTGTGAAATGAAAAGGTATTCCTAATATCGGACAGACAGCAATGAGCGTTTGAGCCAAGTCTGGTTGATTGGTAAAGTCATATTCCATTCTGTTCAACATCCGTGAATGGCGTGTTAATAACGCTTCGGGTAAACAGTTTGAATCATTATCCTTAAAACTTGTCTTGATTCCTAATAGTGAGAAGATATATCGCACGGCTGAGTCGCCTTGTCGTGAGCCATCTTTCAGTCCTTGCAAAGCTACCTTTGATTGGGCGTTATCTGTTAGTGCAAGAATCTCATACCAATAGCTTGCTGCACTCCAGTCGCTTTCTATTGTGTAAGCTCGTTGCTGGTAGACTTGTGGTTTCACGCTGATAGTATCAAAGTCTGACCATTCTGCTGATACACCGAACTCATGCATAAGATGCAATGTGAGGTCTATATAAGGGCGGGAAATAATGTTACCCGTCAGTTTTAGTTCTAAGCCTTTTGTCAGTATAGGCGCAATCATTAGCAGTGCAGAAATATACTGCGAACTGACATTTCCCGGAATCTCTAACGTTCCTCCCTCAAGTTGTTTGCCACGGATGTGGAGTGGGGGATACCCTTCTTCGCCAGTATACTCAATGTCTGCTCCTAAATAACGTAATGCATCTACTAATATTGCAATCGGACGATGTTTCATTCGTTCCGTCCCGGTTATTGTATACTCTCCATTAGTTGCACTTAGATAAGCTGTCATAAAACGCATTGCCGTTCCCGCAGCTTTGATGTCGATAATATTCGACTGCTTGCTTAGTCCACGGATGATAACCTCTGTGTCGTCGCAATCCGATAGGTTTTCTGGCATCATCCCTCCCTTCGTAAGTGCTTGGATTATCAGTGCACGATTACTGATACTTTTTGATGCTGGAAGCGTGATAGAAATATCAATATGTTCGGGGCATGTTATGATGTATTGCATGTGTATTTAGTGCAGATTTATTATAGTACAAAATTACAAAATAAACTTGGCAAATGAGAAAAAGAAGTCCAAAAGTTTGCTAATATGGTGGAAAGTAACTAATTTTGCATCGCTTTATACGGAACGGGATGTAGTTCAGTAGGTTTAGAATGCTGGTCTGGGGGACCAGTGGTCGCCAGTTCGAGTCTGGTCATCCCGACGGAAAGTATAATTACAAAAGAGGCTGTTTATGGCCTCTTTTTTGTTGTTTGAAATCATACAGACGACAGGTCTTTATCAAGAGATGCCTTTACTTCATGTTAAGAGTGAAGCACTATAAATCATTCTTTTACTTTTTTATCAACGTGTGGAGCCTCCGCACAGGTTGTGCGGAGGCTCCACACCACTGGTGCGGGGACTGAACACCAATCGTTTATATGGTTTATAATCTTTGTAGAAAACTACTACACTGAAAGTAGAAAGGGCAATTGATGTCTTAAACTATGATGGAGAGAATGTAAAGTGGGAGAATATTCTCCCGCCTTCCTCCACATTCTCTTAGAAAGAAAAGCTTTTATTCGAATCTTATTTGTATCTTTGTCGCATCTATTAAGATGATAAAACCAAAATCTATCGTATTATATAATTAAATACAAACAAGAAAATGGCTACAATAGGCGTAACCTCTTGGGCAAATCTGTTGCAGAAATCCCTGCTGTTTAGTAATAAAAAAAATGAGCTTAATAGCTTTCCAACGTGGAAGAAATATGTTGGAAAGGGATTATCGATACTCTTTGTTGGTCTTCTGTTAGGTCAGTCGGCTAATGCGCAGAACTTCAGAACTTTGCGAGACGTAAAGGTGAATGAAACAGTACTTGATCTTTCACAGACAGACTGTACGGTGATTCCTCGCAACGCAATGCACTCTTGTCATCGTCTGACATTGCTAACGCTCCCTTCTAAACTTGATTCTATCGGTACGCAAGCGTTCTTTGCTTGTGATGGTATTGTAGGGAAATTACATTTCCCAGCGACTACGCGTGTGGTAGATGCTTCTGCTTTCAATAGTTGTAAGCAATTGACAGAACTTGTGTTTGACGGCTCTACACGTATAGGGGCATTCGCTTTTGCTAATTGTAGTGGACTTCGTGAAGTACGTCTTTCGGCAGTTGTTCCTCCTGCTTGTGCTGACAATGCTTTTGATGGTATAGACCTTAGTTGCGTGAAATTTGTTGTTCCAGCAAAAGCAAAGAAGGCATATCGTAACGCACCGGGCTGGCGTAATTTCTTTGCACGTCCAAAGTTGGAGAATGTATGCAATCCAGAGAATATTCTTGTACCTCGTCCTCTGAAGTTAGAGGTTTATACAACGCATCTTCCTCTTAAATGGCAAGATGTTGCTGGTGTAGAAGCTTCATCCGAACTGAGTAATGAAAAGATGCAGGCTGAACGTATTCTTGGTGAGCGAACTGTCTATAAGAAGGAACGTAAAGGCAAAGGAGCAATAGTGCGTCTTGCGCTTGACAAGTCGCTTACCAATGATGAGGCTTACACCTTGCAGGTTAATGATAAGGGAGTAACTATCAAAGGGCGTACATCAACAGCCGTATTCAACGGACTGATGACACTTGAACAACTTTGTATTGGTAATGGTGTTTCGGCACGTTCTACGAAGATACCTGCACTCTTTATCACTGACCAACCACGTACGGCAATTCGTGAGTTGATGGTTGATCCTGTTCGTCATTTCATTCCATTTGAAGATTTGAAGGGCTTTGTCGTTGAGATGGCACGCTATAAGTTTAATGCACTTCATCTTCATCTTGTAGACGATCAGGCATGGCGTATAGAGATAAAGAAATATCCAGAGCTTATTGAGAAAGGTTCTGACCGTGTCGGTATGGATGATATGCCAGAGCGTATTAGCGGCTATTATACACAAGATCAGATGCGCGAACTCGTTCGTTTTGCTGCTCAGTATCATGTTATGGTGATTCCAGAGATAGAACTTCCGGGGCACGAGGTGGCAGCTATTCATTGTTTCCCACAGCTTTCTTGTGCTAAGAAGCCCGTGCCTATTCGTCTTACTTGTGGTGTAAGTAACGAGTTGCTTTGCCCTGCAGAACCATTTGTTTATGAGTTTCTCGATAATGTATTGACCGAATTAGCCGATGTCTTCCCAGCTCCATACGTTCATTTGGGTGGTGATGAGGCTGGCCAGCCACCTTTGGGTGCATGGTCTGATTGCGCTGCTTGTACGGCGTTGAAGCAAAAGGAAGGCTACACGGAGAACTGGCAATTGCAGCAATACCTCTTTGACCGAGTCATTAATAAACTTCAGTCATTGGGAAAGACACCAATGTATTGGTATGAACAGGAGTTTAAGACTATTCAGCCGGGCTGTGTGGTATATGCGTGGCGACATGGTTTGACGAAGACAGCTATTGATGCTGCCGTGCGTAATCAGGCAAAGATTATGCTTTGTCCGGGTGAGCACTGCTACCTTGATTATCCACAGCAGCGAGGTGATATGCCTGAGAAGAACTGGGGTATGCCTGTTACTACGCTTGAACAGACTTATCGTCTTGACCCGGCATGGGGACAGGATAGCATCTTTGTTCGTGATAATTTGCTTGGTGTGAGTGGAACGCTTTGGAGTGAATGTATTAATTCAACGGAACGTATTTACTATCAGGCATTCCCACGTGCTGCTGCTTTAGCTGAAGCAGGTTGGAGCGTTCCAGAACGCCGTAGTTATAAAGAGTTCCTTACACGTGTTCGTCCTTTGACAGATGATATGCAACACCGTGGTGTTGCAGTAAACGTAAGATAACTTTTAATTGAGCGCAGTTCTTTATAGTTAAGAGTCTTTCGTAGGGCGGAAGTGTTCTACGACTGCTCAACGTTTTTTATTTAATATGATGCTGTGCAGGGGATACCCAAGGCAATGACACGGTCGCGGATGGCATCCAATTCTTCACGTGTGGCCTTTTGTAGGTGCTGGTCAGGTGTCTCACGATCGATAGTGTAAATCATCACCTCGCGTGGAGCAATCTCTTTGATAGTTTCAAGCCATGGTGCAATGAAGTTTTCGGTTGTGTTGTCAACGTTATATCCATCCTCTGTTGTACCCTTCATAAACATTGTTTGAATAATAGCCTGTCCGTTGAAAGCCTTGATGTTAGCAATGATACAGTTTACATCATAGGAAGGCTGTGTGGGACGGTCTACCTTATTGATATATTCTGCGTTGATAGTGTCAAGTTTCAATATGTTGTTATCCACCTTTGACAAAGCTTCGTGAATCTTCGGACGATAGATAAAGGTAGAGTTGCTAAGCACAGAAATCTTTGCTTGTGGGCAATACTCGTTGCGCAGACGGATGGTGTCATCAATTATTTCATCGAAATGTGGGTGAGAGGTTGGCTCACCATTGCCTGCAAATGTTAGTACGTCGGGGTGAATATTTTCCTCTTGCATCTCCTTTAGCTTTGTTTCCAAAGCTTCCGCAACACGCTCACGAGTAGGATGGGGTGACTTTGTTCGGTGGTCTTTATTGAATCCACATTCGCAGTATATGCAGTCGAAGGTGCATATCTTACCGTCTGCTGGCATTAAGTTGATACCTAATGAAATACCTAAGCGACGGCTGTGAATAGGACCGAATATAGGGGATGGGTAGATAATCGTGCTCATTGAATATTTATTTTATAACAACAAAGGTAAGTATTTTCGTTGAATGTTATGTTGTTTCTTATAAAAAGAAAAGTTTTATTTCAAGTATGGAATGATATAATAATTTATGAGGAACTCAAAGTGAGGATATAACGATATTTAAATTTACTGTCACTCCTGTCATAAAGGTGGTTTTATAATGTGTTGAAGATGAGGATATTGATGAGTATGTTAAAGGTGACAGCAACTATGATTAAACAATAGTAATAGAAAAAGAGGCGGCTATCCGTTGTGGATTGCCGCCTCTTGGTTTATGATTGGTATAAAGAATTAATCTTTGCTTTCACGCTTACGATCGTTATGATCAAGTGTAATCTTACGCATACGGATATTTTTGGGTGTTACCTCAACATATTCGTTAGCCTTGATGTATTCGAGACATTCCTCAAGACTCATCTCGGTCTTAGGGATAACGCGCGCCTTTTCGTCAGAACCAGAAGCACGAACGTTGGTCAACTGCTTTGCTTTAGTAACGTTGATGACGAGATCGTTGTCGTGAACGTGCTCACCAACAACCTGTCCGCCATAAACTTCCTCACCTGAATCGATGAAGAACTTACCACGATCTTGCAACTTATCAATGGCGTATGCGTAGGCAGTACCAGCCTCCAAGGCTATCATTGAACCATTCGTGCGGCGTACGATTTCGCCCTTGAATGGCTGATAATCTTTGAAGCGGTGTGCCATAATAGCTTCACCCTGACTGGCTGTAAGTACGTTGGTACGCAGACCAATGATACCACGTGATGGTATTTCGAAAGTGATATTTACACGCTCACCCTCGGCATCCATACCGAGCAGGTCACCTTTACGACGAGTAACCATATCAATCATTTTGCTTGAGAAGTCGGTAGGAACATTGATTGTCAGTTCCTCGATAGGCTCACACTTCTGTCCATTAATCTCTTTGTAGATAACCTGTGGCTGTCCTACCTGCAACTCGTAGCCCTCGCGACGCATTGTCTCAATGAGAACAGAGAGATGAAGTACACCACGACCACTAACAATCCACTTATCCATTGAGTCCTCCATTGGGAGAACACGGAGTGCAAGGTTCTTCTCAAGTTCCTTGCTCAAACGGTCGCTGATATGACGTGAGGTACAGAACTTACCTTCCTTTCCGAAGAAAGGAGAGTCGTTGATGGTGAAGAGCATACTCATTGTTGGCTCGTCAACAGCGATTGGTGGCAGTGGCTCTGGGTTCTCAAAATCAGCGATAGTATCACCGATTTCAAACTTCTCCAAACCAATTACAGCACAGATGTCGCCTGAGTCAACAGCATCAGTCTTCTTATGTCCCATCCCTTCGAAGGTATGAAGCTCCTTAATCTTGGTGCGCTCCTGTGTTCCATCACGATGACAAATAGTAATATTCTGTCCGTCTTTCAATGTACCACGATGTACACGACCAACGGCGATACGTCCAGTATAGCTTGAATAATCCAAAGATGTAATCAACATCTGTGGTGTTCCTTCAAGCTGCTTAGGAGCTGGTATGGCCTTAATAATAAGGTCAAGCAGATATTCAATATTATCAGTTTGTTTCTTCCAGTCCTCACTCATCCAGCCATTCTTAGCTGAACCATACACAACAGGGAAGTTTAACTGATCTTCTGTAGCGTTAAGATCGCACATGAGGTCGAATACCATCTCGTAAACTTCCTCTGGGCGACAGTTCGGTTTATCAACCTTGTTGATGACAACAACAGGTTTCAAGCCGAGCTGTAAAGCCTTCTGTAGCACAAAACGAGTCTGTGGCATAGGACCCTCAAAAGCATCTACGAGCAGCAGACAGCCGTCTGCCATGTTCAGTACACGCTCAACCTCACCACCGAAGTCAGAGTGACCCGGTGTGTCGAGAATGTTGATTTTTACTCCTTTCCAATTAATACTTACATTCTTACTCAGAATTGTTA
>CAMUQM010000076.1 GCA_947095945.1 uncultured Prevotella sp. | reverse complement strand
TAGAATGCCTGCCTGTCACGCAGGAGGTCACGAGTTCGAGTCTCGTACGCACCGCTGAAACCCGAAATCTGTAATGCATGGTGCGTTAGTTCAGTTGGTTAGAATGCCTGCCTGTCACGCAGGAGGTCACGAGTTCGAGTCTCGTACGCACCGCTAAAACCTTGGCTTCCCGCCAAGGTTTTTTGTTTTTAGTAGACAAATGAATTGGTAGACGAAGTTAACCTGTTACTTGTAGATAGGGTAAATAAAGACAAAGTAACTCTAAGAACATGAGACAGAAAGTAAAAGGAACATAAAGTTCAAAGTTCATTTTCTCTCACAGATAATACGGATGAACAGATGCGAGGCGGAACAGAGAAAGCTAAAGATTAGAGATAGCACAGAAGGCTAACACCATAAAAAAGAAAGAAACATAATGTATAAAAGGCAGAGGAACATATTAATTTGTTACTCTGCCTTTATTGTTTTTATGCTGTCTTATACTCATTATGTCTTATGTATATACCCTTCTTGTAAAGATAATTCAAATCTTGAAACTAAACAGACCGTTAACTCCATTCGAATTAACGCCCTTTTGGCTTGTAAAAGGTGCCCTTTAAAAACTTTACTAAGCACCTTTTGAAACCTTACTAAGCATCTTTTGAAAAGCACTCTTTCAACTGCTTGATAGTAAGCAGCTTACAAGGGTGCTAAAAATGCTCATTTTTAGCCTTTTTTCAGCCTTTTTGCCTGACATTTTGTAAGATTATTTCAAACGGCACAGGGCGATTTTTTCTCTCACAGAAGACACAGATGAACAGAAAAAACAGATTTTTGCCTACCGAAATGCTCAGAGACCTAAAGGTCGGGGAATGCACAGATTTTTAGCTGACAAGAGAAGACAGAGTAACATGGTTGACAAGTTGGAAAAGTTGACAAGTAAACGAGTTGACGAGTTAACAAGTTGCTTGTGAGGATGACAGAGTAACATGGTTGACAAGTTAGACAAGTTGCTTGTGAGGATGACAGAGTAACATGGTTAACAAGTTGGACAAGTTGACAAGTAAACGAGTAGACGAGTTAACAAGTTGCTTGCGAGAAAGACAGAGTAACATAGTAAGTTAACAAGTTAGACAAGTTAACAAGTTAGACAAGTTAACGGGTTGCTTATGAGAAAGGGTATTTATTGGATAAGTCAGGTGAAAAAGAAAACGAGTGAACAAGTTTAAAAACTCATTCACTCGTCATCTAAAATATGTTCGTATGTTACTTTGTCTCTCTTCGAAGTTTACAAGTTAGACAGGTGGACGAGTAGACAAGTTACTTGTTAACCTGTCTACTTGTCCAACTTGTTAACCATGTTACTCTGTCTTCTTCGCAAGCAACTTGTTAACTCGTCTACTCGTTAACTCGTCAACTCAAAAGAACCTACTTGCGTGTAAGTCTTGGCTGTACATACACTTCACCGATACCGCGGTAGGCACCCATGACAGGTTTGGTGTCAGAGAAGCGGTTCCAGCCGTAAGAAGAGAAAGTTTGCTCAGAGGCAAGTTTCTGTGCCTCTTTGAATACGAGGTTGCCTGTGTCATCAATTGAAAGAAGGATGCTCTCCTGCGTACCATTGATAGCTGTCTCGTGCTCCTTACTGAAGTCGTCAGCAACGATAACTGAGATAAAGTATTCGTAAACACCTGTCTGCACCTCGTTCTTCGCAACAACCTTACCGTTGGTCATCTTGAAGCCCTTACCGGGGATAAAGTCTACTGGCCATGTGTATTTGTTGTCAACGATGAAGTTAGCCTTGTTGGTACCAGCTGCAGCCTCGATACGCACGTCTGAGGTCTTCCATGACAAGCTACGGTCTGCATTACGCATCTTTGCTGTCTGCTTGTATTCACCAACGAAGTCTGATAATGAAGCCTGAACCACCTTCAACGAGTCAACTAAGCCCACAGCCTTAGCGATAACCCAGCCTACACGTGCCTTACCCGTCGTGTTCTCAGCCACCTTTACGCCTACTTCGTTACCTTTCTGCTCAACGGTAATCCAGTCGCCCGTAGTAACATAGGTGACAGGTACGTTAGCCGTAGCGATGAGCGTCTTCTGAATAGCCTTGTCATCGGTGAAGATATCCTCACCAGCTGGCAAACCGAAAGTGACACCTTCCTGCTGAACGTTAAGGGTGATAGAGTCGCCCTGAAGGTTCTTAATAACGAGGAGCGTGTTACGCGACTGTGGGCTGGTATTTGTCGCTGCAGTCAACTCAAGTGTCTCAGCTTTCTTCGTAACCGTAAGCCACGCATCCTGCGCATAAGCCTTAGCAGGTTCAGAAGCCATCTTCACCTCGTTCGTACCACCGACCACGTTGAACGCTGTCTGCGCCTTTACGACGTTCAATCCCGCAGCGTATTCAGGCAGTTCGTTATTGTCGTTGCTGCATGCCGTTCCGAGAACGGCAGCTGCAACGAGTAGGAATATTGAAATATACTTCTTCATAATTAATTAATTTTCGTCATGTACTGGATATTTGGCAATGTGAAGGCAAATACGTAGTTGCCATCAGCATCGGTAATAGGCTGCAAGTCTTCGCCATAAGCCACACCGAAGAAGGAGTCAACGGCATGTCCTGTAATCTGACCACTGTCTTCAGCCTTTGCCCGCTGCATATCTTCGTCCCAAGTAAAGAACAAACTACCCTTACCTTCACCGAAGAGTTTGCCCTCCTTCTGTGATGCAGGAATCATTACGATACCTGCTGGATACTTATAGGTTGGGTCGGTCACTGGCTGTCCGGGAAGTTCCAGACGTCCTGTTGCAGGGTCGTAAGTCATGAGGATTTCATAGTTGATATTATTAATATTCAACTTACCCTTCAGCGTATTCGCCACAGAACCCTTTTCTAAAGTAAGCCTAATACGCTTACGTAGGTTGGTCTTTAACTGCCATTCGCCAACCCAGAAGTCAATACTCTTATGGCTCTTAGGCAAGAACTGAATGATTTTAAGGTCGTCTTGTGTCAGCGAGTGGTCTTCCTCGTTCCATGTAAAGCGTTGATACTTCTTGTTACCGATGACAATAGGCTCACGGAGTACGATACCTGTATTGGTAGTACAATAAGGCATCTCCCACTTCTTATCACCTAAGGTAACGGTAAGACGTCTCACCTCTTGTGTGAGTGTTCCCTGTCCTAAGGTGTCATTACCCAAGACGAAGTCGTAGGTCTCAACGTTCATACCTTCCATTACCGTCACAAGGCCGAGCATATACTCTTCCCAGTTAGTACCCTTTGGCAGGCGTGTGAGGACCATATCATTGTGCCACTTGCGACCACGCACGAAGATGCTGTCGTTAGTAGCACGGAGGATAGAGAACTCATAGTCGCCCTGTGCACCGTCAGGACTACCCAACCAAGTCTCAGCCAATGGGTGAATCACTGCGTTATACTCATTGAACGACAAGGTAGGACCCAAATCTTTCACTACATCGTAGCCTGAAGTAGCCTTTGCCTCAACATCCTTCACGTCGCCCATAGCGGTAACATGACCGTTCTTGAACTTCAGCAACAGCGTATAACCACCGTAGCTATAGTTCTTTCCTGTATAATACTGCATTACCCAACCATCCTCTGACGACTCTAAAAGTGCCTTATAATCAGCAACCTTCTTCTCGATTCGTTCAGCCGCAGGGAGGTCGAAAGTGGTCTTATCGTCATGCAGACACGATTGCAAAGAAAGTGTCAGTACGATAGCCATGAATAGTAAATATACCTTTTTCATTTGCGTATTCATTTACTTTTATCAGGTTCTGAACTTAGTACGTGAGCTAATGCTCAGCCTAAGTCAGAAGCCCTTGTTTATTTATTTATTGATAATATGCACACTCACGGCTCTGTTAGTTGAGCGTGTTCAAATCGAGTGTACCAATCTTTCCACCTCTTCTGAGGATTGCAGTGCGCAACACTTCGATATCAACATTCCAAGAGTTACGCATATACTCGCGAATCATCTTGAGCTTTCTGTTGATAATGCTACCGCCCTTGCTACCCGCATTCTTCATGATTGTGTTCCAATCCTCTGGCGTACTGGTCACATAAATAGAGTAAAGCTCAGCGATATCCTCCGCAGGATTTTCCATAGAGTAAGCCGAAACGAAACCCATGCTCTGCGCTTTCTTGTCAGGAATAGATGTCCAGTTACCACTTACGTAGTCAGAACGTGAGATGTTATCATACGACTCGTCGTAAGGCTTCTTCTGATTAAGAATGTGCATGAACTCATGGTGCATCGTGTGGAAGTAGTAGTTATTCATACTACCATAATCCTTCAACTGCTCATCAGTAAGTGCATTCACCTTACCTAATCTTACCTTATAACCACCTTCAGCACTACCGATTACCTCTGTGCGATAACGTGTGTAACCCGGTGTACCAGTAACAACGATGATACGTGGCGCATTCTCCTTAATAAAGTCAAGACCAACGGTCTCGGCATAAGCATCAAACCACATATACTTTGTGAGGATAGCAAGCTTAACAGTCTTTGCAGAGTCAGCAGGCACGAAGTTATAAGCCTGCTCGGTCTCCTCCGTCTTCAAACGATACTGGAACTCTATATTATAAGGCATGGTGTAGTTCTTATACAACCACTGGTCAAAGGCATTGCGTTCCACAGCCTTTGTAGAGAATATAGAGTCACCGCTTACC
This sequence comes from uncultured Prevotella sp., assembly GCA_947095945.1. Lineage (GTDB taxonomy): Bacteria > Bacteroidota > Bacteroidia > Bacteroidales > Bacteroidaceae > Prevotella. Next base: position 3,987 of record CAMUQM010000076.1, on the reverse strand, counting down.
TTGTCATCACTACATGAAGACAAGATTGCGCCACAGCTGACGATAGCGATTGCAACCAAATATAAATACTTTTTCATAACGGCTCGTTTTAATTATTACGTGGGTTAGGTGTCACACCAGCTGATATTACGTCCTGTGGCAACTGAATAGCTAAGCGTGGGTCGCCAACCTTCATAGAGTCAGTTACGGCAGTAACAGCCGACTGCACATCAACCTTTCTACGATATATTGTGATACCATAACGTTTAACATCCTGCAAACGGAAACCCTCATGGATGGTTACCAATCGCTTCAACTGTAAGAGACACTGCAAAAGAGGTTCCTGTGTGGTCGCCTCTACTGCGAACAATGGGTTCAGCTTCTTCTTTGGTGTTGGTTTTGTTGATGTGTAGTAAGCCATCGAACCATAGAAGTCCTGAATATCCGCAAGCGTGAGCTGCTTCTTGGTCTTTGAGAAGACGGTCAACTCGGTGTTGATGTCTTTCAATGCCTTGTCATATTGACCTAAGAGGGCATAAGCCTCTGCACGCTCAAGCAGGGTAATGTCTGTGCTGAACACAGCATACTCACCGTAAGGAATACCAATCTCTGCTGTTGCATCAATCACCTTAGGTACGTAAGGAAGTTTGCGCAAGCAGTACTTTGATACACCATTATTATAAAGAACGGTATAGTTAAGCGTTGAACCGCTGTCACCCCATGGACCCGGCGCCTGCAAGGTTTCGTTCTTACTAATCAATTCGCCATGTGCATACTTGCTACCTGCCTGAATAGGAATACTGATAACACCCCACTGTGAAGGAACTGGCAACAACATGATGTTGGCAGTGTTGCTTGCATTCACGAAGGCGTTTGGCTGTACGTTACCACTTGGACCCAAGCGGTTCCATTCTGCCCAGTTGCGGAGAATGTCAGCTGGCTGATCGCCCAATACCATATCAGCATACTTCACAGCCTTGTCATACTGCTGTGCATAGAGATAGAAGCGCGTTGCGAAAGCATAAGCAGCCTGCTTGGTGAAGTGGAACTTTGGCTTCGCATACTTTGTACCGACAAGGGCAATACCCTTCAACATATCTGCCTCAATCTTCTGATAAAGCTCAGCCAATGTGCCACGCTCTATCAATCGACCAACAACCTTCTCTGGCTCTGTTGGATAAGGCAAACCTAACTGGTTAGCAGCCGTAGTCTTGTCGTAAGCCTGACAGAAGACAGTTGACAATTGGAACATTGAGAACGCTCTGCAAAGCAAAGCCTCGCCCAACTGCTCCTCATACTCTTCCGGATTGGAAACTGTATTCATGTAAGCAATCGCCTCATTACAAGCTGAGATGGCCGCATAATGCGCTGACCAGAGCTGATAAGGAGTCTCGGTGTTGCTCACATCGTCAATGTCTTTCCACTGATAAGCCTGCTCTTGAAAACGGTCGAACGCACTCCATGTACTATGCAGTTGCTCGTCAGTATTGTCCGAATACATCTCAGTGAGGTAAGCTGGGTGTGCTTGTGGATAAGCGCTTACCAATAACTGGCTCACCTCCGTAGGGTTCTTGAGGTCCATGCGGCTGTCTGGATACTTATTAAGGAAATCGTTACACGATGTAAGTGCAAGCGAAATCGCAGCCACTGGCAAGTATATAATATATTTTTTGACTTTCATCTTCGTATGTTTTAAAGTCCAAGTTTTACTGTTAGCGTAAATTGTTTTGGCATTGGCGATGCAACACCACCCACGTTATAGAACTCTGGGTCCTGACCATTGAGTCGCTTGTCAGCATAGAGAAGGAAGAGGTTGGTAGCCTGAAGCTTCAACGATGCATTCTTAATCATGCTGTTTTGGAACATCTGTGCAGGGAAGTCATAGCCCAAAGAAATCTCCTTGAGGCGGATGAAGTCGCCCTTTGCAATACGTACATCGCTGTAGTTATAAGCGTTGTAACCCAAGCGAACATTGGTGTTTGCCATGTATTGGCTCTTAGAAAGAATACCGGGAACATTGGTTTCTTTCTCCTCACCTGCTGCCATCCAACGGTTCTTGAACGCGTTGGTCATTGAAACGAGGTCGTTATAACGTGCACGGAACTTAGGATCAAGGCGTACTACGTTACCGAAGGCATAAGTGAAGAATACATTCAGACGGAAACCATGATAGCTGAACATATTGCCCACAGAACCTGTATGGGTTGGATCAGTTGGACCTTCATACTTCAAGAAGTCGGTCTTTGTACGCTCTTGGAAGTTGATATCATCGGTTGTCACCTGTCCCTTCTCATTGAGAACCATTGGCATACCATCGCTGTTCAAGCCCATGAATGGGATTGAGAACAAGGCACGAGCAGGATAACCCTTCTTAGCAAAACCATTACCGCTCACTAAACTCATCACGTTTCCTTGGTTGAAGAGCTTTGTAATCTCGGTTGTTGCATAAGAATAGATAAAGCTGGTTGTCCAAGAGAAGTTCTTCTTCTTGATGTTAACAGAAGAAAGGCTCAACTCAAGACCATTAGAATTCATCTCGGCAACGTTGGCTGCACGGATAATCTCACCACCCAAACCAGCGGTAATCATCGGACCAATTTCGTCGAAGTTTCTACGTGTATAATAGTCGAAGGTAACACCTAAGCGGTTGTTCCACAAAGATGCATCGAAACCAAGGTTCAACTCGTTCTTCTTCTCATAGGTAAGTGTTGAGTTAGCCAACTCGCTAAGCTCAAGTTGTGGCTCCTGATCTTCTGCAAAGAGACGGAAAGGAGTTGAAGCGGTGATGATAGCGGTTGAGTTGCTATAAGAAGCATCTGGAGGCGTACCTGTAAGACTGTAAGAGGCGCGCAACGTAAGCTTATTCAATGGAGAGAGCTTGTTAAACCAGTTCTCCTCATGCATATTCCATGCACCAGACACGTTCCATGTTGGCATCCAGCGTGCGCTTGAGTTACGACCCATCTGGTTTGAACCCTCATAACGAAGTGTACCATTGAAGACGTAACGGCCCTGATAGCTGTAAGTAGCGTTGCCATAGAAGGCTACACTGCGTGAGTTAGTTGGAGCGATGGTGTAATAAGTATTGCCAGACTCCAATGCACGCTTGAAATACTGATAGATATAGAATGGAACCATACCCGCATCATAACGCAGACCAGCACCCTCAAAGGCATTGCGCTGACGTTCAATACTCTTCAACTCCATACCACCGAAGAGGTTCATGATATGCTTGTCGGCAAAGGTGTGGCTATAGTTAGCCGTTGCACGGATGTCATAATCGCTCATGCGGTTGTCACCCTTATGATACAAACCACCGTATGGCAACACGGTCATTGGCAACACGTAAGGATTAGATGGGTCCTTATAAAGATACTTGTTAGCATCACGGATAATTCCGTTTGCCATCGCACGATAAGCCAATGCCTGATTAGAATTGTCCTTTACAAAATGCTCCTGTGTAGAAGTCATATACTTGAATGCACCCAATACAGACAGCTCCAAACCTTTGATTGGCTTATACTTCAATTCTAACTGGAAACGAGCATCGAGGGTGTTGAGGTCGATGTAGTTGTTATCCAACTCATTGAAGATGTTGAATGGTGCATAATTCGCAACGTAAGTTGCTGATGGGTCCAACACGCGTGAGGTGTTACTTGCGTAGGAATAAGGGTTGATATCGAAGTCACGCTTCACCTCACCACCTACTACGTCAACGTCCTGACCAAGTGTTCCCGGTGCACGCTGCTTACGATAAGCCGCACCACCAATGAGGTTCAACGACAGCTTGTCTGTCAAATGCTGTGTGAGGTTCACGTTGAGGGTATAACGGTTTACGTTACTCTGCTTATACCATCCCGGGTCTAATAATGCACTGAACGATGCATAGTAGTTTGACTTCTGTGTACCACCGCTCAAGCTGATAGAGTGGCTCTGCATAATGTTTGATGAGAACAACTCCTTAAACCAGTTGGTATTACGGAACTCTGCACGCTGGAGATAACGGTT
>CAMUQM010000075.1 GCA_947095945.1 uncultured Prevotella sp. | reverse complement strand
TCAGGAGTAGGTACAATACCTTGTCCTTGTCTTGTGTTAGACGTTGGGGTGTAGGGTTGCTCGACAGGAGTTGCTACAGTAATATTCTCATTGTTAAATAGATTGTTTTGTGTTGGATTATATTCAGCACCGGCACAATTCATATCGCCTTTGGCAAGCAGACCGAGGATAGTGTTCATATCACCATGCTTAGCTGTGATATCAGCGTTGCTGGATGAAATAGTGTGTGTGACGAAGTTTGCTTTACGAATCTTGTCGATATGTGTGGTGTTACGAATACAGCGTTCAATGTTCTTTAAGTTCATACCTCCACCGGTGAGGATGATACCACCAAGAAGTTTGTCAGCATATTCTGATGGTACCTGATACCATATATTCTCTACAATCTCGCTAATACGTGCTTCAACGATTTCGATGAACTTACGACTCTCCACTGTGCGTTCTGCATCAATAGAGTATTTCATTGTATTATCGATATCATTGTTCTCAGTGAAGGCAGAACCATACTTGAGTTTCATAGCCTCAGCATCCTTCTCTTCCATCTGAAGGCTGGCAATATCCTTTGTAATATTATTGCCACCTAATGGGATGACAGCCAAGTGGCGGAGGATATTCTTGTAATATACAGAAACTGTTGTTGTATCAGCACCGAAGTCAACCAATACACAACCACCACGTTTCTCAGCCTCACTCAATACGGCATCAGCCAAAGCCAGTGGTGCAAGATACATCTCGGCAATAGCAATACCCGACTTCTCAAAGCAGTTGTTGAGGTTCTCATAGAAAGCCTTACGCCATAAGATATTGAGGAAGTTACCCTCAAGACGAGTAGCTTTAATGCCTACAGGGTCAAGAGAGAATTGGTTATCAACCTTATACTCCTGTGTGACAGCATCAAGAATCTCCTGATCAGGATAAGTCATATTGCGGTTGGCATCCATTAACTCATTAATCATCTCTGAGGTAATGATGGTATCGGTAGGTAAATCCTTAACAATAACGTTGCGAACGCTTCGTATAGACTGTCCCCCCACACCTACATAAACCTGAGAGATTTCATACTTCAGTTGTTTCCTTAGTTTGTTGATGATGCCAGTGAGGCACTGTCCGGTCTTGTCAATGTTATAGACGACACCTTTGCGAATGCACTGTGTAGCGTCTTCCTTTACAACGGCAAGCACGGAGATACTGCCGTCAAGATTCTTTTTGCCAGCGATTCCTGTAATCTTTGATGAGCCTAATTCAATGGCTACTATGAACTCTGCCATATTCGTTAAGTATTATGTTGCTTATTTTATATTCTCTAAATTGATAGTTGTTTATTCCGTAAGCTCAGCTGTGGCATCTTCTTGTCGTTTAACTTCCTTACGGGCTTTCTCTCTCTCCTCCTCTTCTGTACGTTGTATGTCATCTACTTGTTCCGCCTTAGCTTTCTTAAGCAGTGCTTCTTCCTCAGCTTTTTCAGTTTTCTCATCACGTTTCTTACAGATGATTTGGTTGTCGAATTCTATGTCGATGTAAGAGTATTTGTTCCATCCAGCTTGAGAAAGACCATATCGATAGAATTTCTCTAAGCGTGACAACTTCTTTGTTACAAAGATGTTGATGTCATGTTTCCGCTTCCATGGTCCATTGTTCCTTGGAAGATACCCCATGAAGATGATTTGATTACCAACGCGTGGCACTAACTCTATACCTTTGTCAGGTAAGACATTAATCTGTTCTATCTGGTTCAGCCATAGTGGTGATGCACTGATAGCTTTGGCAAGCGGAGCAATGTAAAGACGTGCAAAGTTATTATCTATATTACCTGTTGCGATGATTAAGTCACTTGTATACTTCGAGTTGGGAAGTATTCCTCCGTTATCATCAAGATAGTAGTCAGCACCGTTGCTACTCTTGATGCGGATAATCGGCATACGTTGAGTAATATAGATATTGATTTGTCCATCTTTTGTTTTGTAACACTGGGCAGTATTGACGAATGGTCCCACTTTAAGTGCCTCCTCAATGTTGCGAGGATTGATATCAGATATCTTTTTATTGAGAGGGTAGAGGTGGACTTTCTCTAATATCTGTTTGATTTCGTTTGCGGTAAGGAAGCCTGCATTATTAGAGTCAGATATGTTGATGTTCACTTGGGTGCACAACAATTTACTCTCATCTGGGTTATTCCATGAGGTAACTGCCAAGATGAGATAAATAGCCAGTAGAATATCCAGCGTAGTGATAATTATCTTTTTCCACCTAATGTGCATATCTTCTCTTTTTTCGCTTTAAGCGTTTTAGCTTTCTTACTACTTACTTCTTATTGAGTATCTCTGCAATCTCTGGTACGTAATTATCAAGATTACCAGCACCCAATACTATAAGTACGTCAAAGTCTCTTGACTTAACAAAGTCTAAGACATCGTCCTTCTGAATCATCTGCTTCTCAACGTTAGGTTTGAGATTATCGTAGATGAGCGAACTTGTAACGCCTGGGATAGGCTCTTCTCGAGCAGGATAAATCTCAGTCAACACCACTTCATCGAAATGACTAAGTGCATCAGCGAACTCCTTATAGAAGTCACGTGTTCGTGTATAGAGGTGTGGCTGGAAGATTGCTGTAACCTTTCTGTCAGTATAAAGTTCTTTTAAGCTCTTCGCACTCTGCAGAATCTCCTTTGGATGATGTGCATAGTCGGAAAGGAATACATGGCGGTCATTCTTTATCTTAAAGTCGAAACGACGGTCAACACCCTTGTATGTCTTCATACCATTGCGAAGCTCTTCTGCCGTGCAGCCATTGAGTTGTGCCATTGCCATTGCTGAGATACCATTTTCGATGTTGATAGGAATTGGTTGACCAAGCTCCACATCCTTGATGTTCTCGATAGGAGAAATGAAATCAAAGATGATGGTTCCGTTTTCAATTCGTATGTTTTCAGCGTGAAAGTCGCCTTCATCGCGGCTGTATTCATAGATTCTAACACCTTCTTGTACGTTTGGTTTCATCTCTAATCCTTTACGGATAATGAGTGCACCTCCCTGCTGGATGAGTTCTGTATAATGACGGAAACTCTCAAGATAAGCCTCTTCTGTGCCATAAATATCCAAATGGTCTGGGTCAGTAGAAGTGATAACGCTCATCCAAGGACGTAGCCAGTGGAAAGAACGGTCGAACTCGTCAGCCTCTATCACTACATAGTCGCTGTGGTCAGAGAGGATATAGTTAGTGCCATAGTTCTTGGAAATGCCGCCAAGGAAAGCATTACAGTCCAGATGGCTTTGGTGCATAAGATGTGCGCACATGCTGGAAGTTGTTGTCTTTCCATGTGTTCCGGCAAAGCAAAGCCCCTTGTGTGTACGGGTTAGTGTACCAAGAACCTGTGCACGTTTCTGAATCTCAAAGTCATTCTCATGGAAGTAAACCAGCTCAGCATGGTTAGAAGGAATTGCAGGAGTATAGATTACCAGTGTAGAAGCTGGCTCTTTACAAGCTGCAGGGATGAGTTCCACATTCTCCTCATAGTGAATGTTCATTCCTTCTTTCTCCAAAGTGTGGGTAAGGTCAGATGGAGTTTTATCGTATCCTGCTACGATTAATCCTTTATTAAGGAAATAGCGAGCAATAGCACTCATGCCAATGCCACCTGCACCTACGAAGTAAACTGATTTAATATCTTTGAGTTCCATGTGTTATATATTCTTTTCTTTCTTTTCTTTTGGGGAAGTTTTGCGTTCTATTACTGTCCCTTTGATTTCTATCTAAGGGGAGAGTGGATTATCCTTTGATGAGTTTGATAACCTCGTCGGCAATAATCTCAGCAGAGTTCTTCAATCCCATCTTCTTGACATTCTCACTAAGCCTTGCCAACTTCTCGTCATTCGTAATGGTTTCGAGCGCAAGCTTTATCAAAGTGTCAGGTGCTTCAATATCCTTAACACAGAGAGCGGCATCCTTGTTGACCAATGCCATCGCATTCTTCGTCTGATGATCTTCTGCCACGTTTGGACTTGGGACCAAGATAACAGGCTTTCCGATAAGCTGGAATTCACTGATAGAACTTGCACCAGCACGACTAATAACAAGGTCAGCAGCCTTATATGCGGCTCCCATATCGCTGATAAAGTCCATTATCTTTAAGTTTGGAAGTTCCTTATCCTTCATCGAATCCAAAATCTGTTGATGATAGAACTTACCAGTTTGCCAGATGAATTGAACGTCTGATGTTTGAATGATATCGAGGTGTTCTATGACAGAACGATTGATGGTTCTTGCTCCAAGACTACCACCCACGAGGAGGATAGTTTTCTTATTAGGATCAAGACCGAAGCTCTCACGTGATTCTTCAACAGAGAGCGGGGTAGAGAGGACGTTCTGGCGAACAGGATTACCAGTCATAATAATCTTATCAGCAGGGAAGAAACGTTCCATACCTTCGTAAGCAACGCAAATCTTCTTCACGCGCTTTGACAACAGTTTGTTTGTGACACCTGCGTAAGAATTTTGTTCTTGGATGAGACAAGGGATCCCCATCTTTGCACACTCATAGAGCGTTGCACCGCTGGCATAACCACCAACACCCACAGCAACCTGTGGCTTGAAGTCTTTTATAATCTGGCGAGCCATGCGAAGACTCTTCCATAGTTTGTAAAGTACTTCAATGTTCTTTAGCTTATTGGCACGATTGAAACCTTTGATAGGTAGACCTTTGATCTCATAACCAGCCGCAGGAACACGTTGCATCTCCATACGTCCATCAGCACCAACAAAGAGAATCTTTGCTTCTGGGTGCTTAGCCTTGATGGCATTGGCAATTGAAACAGCAGGGAAGATGTGTCCTCCTGTGCCGCCACCGCTGATGATAATTCTTAATTCCTTGTCCATTTGCATCTTCTTTATAACCTACAAAGGTAATCATTTTTTTTGTCTTCTTTCAACTTTCAGCTCCCTTTTTAGCCATCTCTGTAAATTAGGCTGTTACGTGCGAAAGTTTCTCAGAAGGTATCTTATCTTCTTTCTTTTTCTTAGCTGAACGGCTTACGCTGAGTATTATGCCAATATAAACGCAATTAATGATAGTTGATGTACCACCCTTACTGATAAGAGGGAGTGGCTGACCTGTAACCGGTGCCAAACCAACAGCTACTAACATATTGAATAAAGCCTGTGTAACCAAGAGGAAGGCGATACCCATAGCGAGAAAAGCTGGGAAAGAGTTTTCGCATCTGTTAGCTATAATACCCGTTCTGAAAAGAAGGATAATATAAAGGAATGCCACAAAGATAGCTCCACCGATACCCATCTCTTCAATGATAATCGCATAGATGAAGTCTGAGAAGGCTTGTGAAAGAAAATCTCGCTCGTTGGAGTTGCCCGGTCCTTTACCAACAACGTCAGATGAGGCGATAGCAATATTAGCATGTGCTACCTGCGCATCTTTATCTAAGTCGTAATCTTTTGGTGCAATGTATTCGTTGTTAAAGAACTTCTTAATACGCGCCTTCCATGTATCTGCACGGTGAAGTGTTTTGCTAAGGAAGCTTGGTGATTCCTCTTGCTGTACAGTAATGGTTTGTTCAGTAAGATGTTGTTTAGCAGATAACTCTTCATCAACTTTCTTGTCATCTCCCACTAACATAACCATGGATACCATGACAACTCCAGCTAAGACAATGAATCCTATTAATCGTCCTAATTGGTTGAAAGGAACTCTCCCTACAAACATCATTAGAATTACAGTTAATCCAATGAGCATGGCAGTAGAAAGGTTCTCACCAAGAATCAGTAATATGATAAGACCAGATAGCCACATGATATATTTAAAGGCTTTTCGGTCTGCTCCATGTTCAGTCTGCATTGCACTAAGTACCTGAGCAATAGCTAACACCAAAGCACCTTTTGCCAGCTCGGATGGTTGGAACTGAATACCTGCAAAGCTAATCCAGCGACTTGCTCCATTCGTACTTTGTCCTGCTGCAAGTACCCATGCCAGCAATAGTATGGACATGCCCAGTACGATAGGCGTTATGAGTTTGAAGTATCGGCATTTGATGTTCAGTACAACTACCATCAATGCAATTCCCACAACGAGGATGCTGCAATGGTAGATGATAGGACTCCAGTAGTTTCCTCCTGTGTACGACAGTGAACTTGAGGCTGAATACACCTCAATGATACTGATGATACATAGGAAGAAGAAGACCATCCAAATAACCTTGTCTCCTTTGAATATGTTACTGAGAGATTTATTCTTCATTGTTTTTTGTTCCTTATGGGATTTATTAGCCCAATTAGCCCAATTAGCCTCTTCCTACAAAGCTCTTACATAACTCTTAAACTGCTCGCCACGGTCCTCCATATTCTTGAAAAGGTCGAAACTTGCGCAGCATGGACTTAAGAGAACTGTGTCGCCAGGTTTGGCTAACTCTGCACATGCAGCAACACAATCCTTCATTGAGTGAGTGTCACGGATAGGGATGCCAAACCCGTCAAAGTTGTCATGGAGCTTCTTGTTGTCTGCACCAAGATAAACAATACCTGTACACTTCTGTTTAACTAAGTCCTTAATGCTATCGTAGTTGTTCCCCTTGTCTTTTCCGCCAATGATGAGGATGGTTGGTGTACGCATGCTTTCAAGTGCATACCAGCATGCATCAACATTCGTAGCTTTTGAGTCGTTGATGTATTGTACACCAGCAACTTTGCATACCTTTTCAAGTCTGTGCTCAACACCAGGGAAATCGCTTAGGCTCTTGCGAATGCTTTCTTTCTTAATACCGCTGATGTTTGAAGCGATACCTGCTGCCAAAGAGTTGTAGATGTTGTGACGACCAGTGAGCGAAAGGTCTTCCTGCTCCATGTTGAATGGTTCTGGTTGCTCAATCGTGTATTCACCTTCTTCGATGTAACCGATGCTACCATTCTCTTTCAGTTCCGAGAAAGGATAGCATACAGCATGTACGTCATACTTCTCAAGTTCTTTCTTAATAACAGGGTCATCGTTCCAATAGATGAAGCTATCCTCCTTGGTTTGGTTCTGAATGATACGCATTTTTGCATCTGCGTAATTCTCAAACTTATAGTCATAACGATCCAAATGGTCAGGAGTGATATTAAGAAGGATGGCTATGTTAGCACGGAAGTCGTACATATTGTCCAGCTGGAAGCTGCTCAGCTCGATAATGTAATACTCGTGTGGATCTTCTGCAACTTGCAAGGCAAGACTGTTTCCTATGTTTCCTGCCAATCCTGCATCGTAGCCAGCATCCTTGAAGATATGATAGATGAGACTTGTTGTAGTAGTCTTACCGTTACTTCCTGTAATACATATCATTTTGGAATTGGTATATCGCCCAGCGAACTCAATCTCACTGATGATATGTGTGCCCTGTGCAATGAGCTTCTGAACCATCGGAGCTTCTTTAGGAATACCAGGACTCTTGATGATTTCATCAGCATTGAGAATCTTCTCTTCCGTGTGCTGTCCCTCTTCCCACTCTATACCACGGTCATCAAGCATCTTCTTATACTTGTCCTTAATGGCTGACATGTCAGAAACAAAGACATCGAAGCCCTCTTTCTTTGCCAATACGGCTGCGCCGGCACCACTCTCACCAGCACCAAGTATTACTATTCTTTTCATATATCTTTCCTTTCCTTTCTCTTGCTTATGTAATGTTTTTGTTTGCTGGCTGCTTACCTCTCTTCGAGTAAACGGTTACTCGTCTTTCTGGTAGTACTCAGCTGTGTGGTGTTTTGCATGAACACCAATTGTGCGAACGCCCCGCACATATCGTGCTAAGGCCTCGCACGCCTCGTGTTTATCTTATCTTAAGTGTGATGATAGTCATTGCTGCGAGGATAATGGTTACGATGATAAATCGTAAGGTAATCTTACTCTCATGCACTGCACCGTGTGGTTTCTTCAATAGATACTTACATTCAGGGTCAAGTTGACTATCTTGTGTTCGGAAGTTGTCATGTATTGGTGTTCGCTTGAAGATACGTTGCTTAACGCCTTTACGCTTTCCTAATTTGTAGTACCAAACTTGTACGATAACACTTAAGCTCTCAACAAAGAATACTCCACAGAGAATAGGGAGCATCAACTCTTTGTGAATAATGATAGCACCTACTGCAATGATACCACCGATTGTAAGACTTCCCGTGTCGCCCATGAACACTTGTGCAGGATAAGCATTGTACCAGAGAAATCCTATCAATGCTCCGATGAATGCCATGAAGAATACAACTAATTCCTCCGAGCCTGGTATATACATGATGTTTAGATAGGCAGCATATTGTATATGACTACTTACATAGGCCAATATACCCAATACGACACCTATGACAGCGGAGTTGCCAGCACACATGCCGTCCATTCCGTCATTAAGATTCGCACCATTAGATACAGCCGTGACAACGAAGATTGTCATAAGGACAAACAGAATCCAGCCACCAGCAGTCTTGTACTTACCTAAGAAACCTACAATTTCTGAATAATCAAGATTATGTGATTTTACAAATGGTATGGTCGTCTTCAGTGTCTTCACAGCTTTTGCTTCATGTTTGATGACGACTTCCTTTCCATTCTGATTGGCTACCTCAAGGTTCAAGTTGGCTTTGACATCTGGAGATGCCCAAAGAACCAAGCCAACGATAAGTCCGATGGTTACTTGTCCGATAATCTTATATTTACCCTTCAGTCCTTCCTTAT
>CAMUQM010000074.1 GCA_947095945.1 uncultured Prevotella sp. | reverse complement strand
GCACCTTACGTCCAGCTTGTGCAGCTGCGGTGAAGACAGCCTGTCGGAAGTTATCTTTTGTGACTACTTGCGAACAACTGAAAGTAAACAAGATTCCTCCCGGCTTAATCTTTTCAAATCCCTTGACGTTCAATCGTGTATAACCACGCAATCCATTCTTCAATGCACTACGATGCTTTGCGAAGGCTGGTGGGTCAAGAATGATAAGGTCATACTTGCCATCGTTATCATCAAGATACTTAAAAGCATCCTCACAGATTGCCTCATGGCGTGAATCATTAGGGAAATTAAGTTCAACATTCTTATTCGTCAGCTCGATAGCCTTAGCCGAACTATCCACAGAATGCACCACTTCTGCACCGCCACGCATAGCATAAACAGAGAAGCCACCCGTGTAACAGAACATATTTAGTACGCTTCTTCCCTTCGCATAATACTCCAAGAGAGAGCGATTCTCACGCTGATCTATGAAGAAACCCGTTTTCTGACCCTTCAACCAGTCGATATGAAACTTTAAGCCGTTCTCTATCGCTATATTATTGTCTGTATCACCATAGATAAAACCATTCTCCTGACCAAGGTCTGCCTTGAAAGGAAGAGTTGTTTCACTCTTATAATAGATACTATCCAACTTATCGCCCATCACCTTAACAAGGGCCTTTGCAATTTTCTCACGGCATACATGCATACCTACAGAATGAGCTTGCATAACGGCAGTCTTGCCATATACGTCAATAACCAATCCCGGAAGATTATCGCCCTCACCATGAGCAAGACGATAAGTTGTATTTGGGAATTCGCCTGTATCGTTACCCTCTTCACGGATGATGCCAACAGACTGACGTGCATGAAGGGCTGCACTCAAACGGCTTTCCCAAAACATTTCATCAATCTTTACGTCGTGGAAAGAGAGAACGCGAATGGCAATAGAACCTATCTGGAAATGTCCGACAGCTATAAATCTGTCGTCATGTGTCATAACACGCACAATATCGCCTTCTTCAAGTCCCTCTTCAATCTTATTAATAGCACCTGAGAAGATCCATGGATGGTAACGAAGAAGACTTTCTTCTTTGCCTCTTTTCAAATATACTTGCTTATACATAACGTTCCTATTTAGCGTTTATCGTTTTCCTCTACTTGATGATTCCCAAATTATTTACATGAAAATAAATATTTATTTACGTGAAAGGAAATATTTTTTTTCATGAAAATAAATATTTTTCTTCACGATAATAATTTACATTGAGCCATCATTCGTTTGTCACTTCTGACTCATTTCCTACTTCTTCAGGCACTGGTTTCACCTTTGGAGGGACCATAACGAGTTCGTAATTACCACTATGTTTCAATTCGTGCAAACGTTCATAGAGTTTGATACACGTCCAAGCATCTGTAGAAGCATAGATTTTCTGCTTGTCATTTAATATCTCGTTCTCCCAGTTCGATAGCTGTTCACGTTTCGTGATACGCTCATGGAAGACATTGGCATAAAGCTTCTGAAGACTCATATCCTCAATACCCAATGACTTAACATAATCTTGAAGATCGATAAAATAGCCCGGTTTGAAGTCAACACGTTGATGTAACATCAACATATCATCGCTTAATGAAAGTCCCACTTTTGGCACAGTCGTGTCTTCAAGAAAACGTTTAATACAATTTGGTACACCTATGAGATTCAATCGAAAGAGAAAACACACCTCACGGTCGCAAGCCTGCAAGAGTGCTACCTTGCGACGTTGCCCTTTCTTAAATACAGGACGTGTTTCCGTATCGATACCAATGATATCCTTAGAGAGAAGATAGTTCACCGCTTTCTCAGCCTCAGCTTCATTCAAGACAACGACTATTTTCCCCGGAAAAGTAACCCTTGGCAACTGTGATATTTTACTCTTATCAAATCTATTGTATAATACTGTACTCATTTCAGACTGCATACTAACTTGCAAAATTAAAAAAAAAGTTTGAAAAACGGCACTTATATGGCACTTATTTATTACTTTTGCAAGTATAAAAGAATAGCGATAAATGGCAAAGAAGAAAACTGAACATAAAAGCAAGACTTTCACCGAGGCGATCGGACTAAATAACATTATTAACGACAAAACTGGATTTGTTGCTGGACTTATCCTTTTATGTGTTGCCATCTATATCTGTGTGGCTTTCTTTAGCTATTTCAGCACAGGTGCAGCAGACCAAAGTTTAGTTACCGACCTTCGCCCGGGAGAGGTGGAGAATACAAATAGAGTTTTCCAAAATACATGCGGCTCGCTTGGCGCAATCATTTCATATGGACTTATTTCCCGCTGTTTTGGTATTCCTGCCTTTATCATTCCTGCTTTCATTGCTCTTTGTGGGCTTCGTATGATGGGAGCCTACAAGAAGCTAAACCTAATGAAATGGTTCATGGGTATGGCTTTGGTAATGATATGGCTCTCTATAACTTTTTCCAAAGCACTCACGCCATTGATGGCCAATCAAATATATAATCCGGGAGGTGACCACGGTGCTTTCTGTGTACAATACATGGAAAATCTTGTCGGCACACCGGGTTTAATAGCTATATTGGTGATTGTTATGCTGGCTTATCTTACCTATCTCACTTCCGAAACAATTACCATTGTACGCAAAATGATAAACCCATTTGGTTACATTCGTGACAAGGTGAAATTTACGGTAGTGCATCACAGTAAGGGAGATAATACAGAAAGCCTCTATGATGATGAAGTTGTCATAGAAGACGAACCAGTAGAGCCAATAAAATACGTCGACCCTACCCTTGCTGAGCCTATTGACTTACCAACAGAGCCAACAACCACTCCACAAGAGCCAAACACTCTCTATTCGCCTAATGGCAACGAGAATACTAAAAAAACACGAGAGAAAGAAGCTCCAGGCTTTGAGATTGAAGAAGAGAAGATTGAAGAGAAAGCAAACAGCAAGACCCTTGCTAATAACAACTTTCCACTGACTCCTATCAATCCTCGTGAGCCTTTCACCAAGTGGAAGTTTCCATCACTCGACCTGCTAAAGGAATACACCTCTGACTCTAAGACTAACTATGTTAGCCAAGAGGAGTTGGAAGCAAATAAAGACCGTATTATCAAGGTTTTAAATGATTTTGGAGTACAAATTCGTAGTATTCGTGCAACAGTCGGTCCTACTATCACACTTTATGAAATTACCCCTGCACAAGGTGTTAGAATTTCTAAGATTAAAAACCTTGAAGATGATATTGCACTGAGTTTGGCGGCTATCGGTATCCGTATCATTGCTCCTATGCCGGGCAAGGGTACGATTGGTATTGAAGTTCCAAATGCTAAGCCAAACATCGTGTCTATGTTCTCTATCCTGAACTCACGTAAGTTTCAGGACTCTACAATGGAGTTACCAATTGCATTGGGTAAAACTATTACTAATGAGGTATACATGGTTGACCTCGCTAAGATTCCTCACCTACTCGTTGCGGGTGCTACTGGTCAGGGTAAGTCAGTCGGTTTGAACGCTATTATCACCTCCCTACTCTACAAGAAGCACCCTAACGAGCTAAAGATTGTACTTGTTGACCCTAAGAAGGTAGAGTTCAGCGTTTACTCTCCAATCGCAAAACCTTTCATGGCTGCTGTTGAAGAAAATGAGGACGAGCCAATCATTACAGACGTTCAGAAGGTTGTAAAGACATTGAAAGGTCTTTGTGTACTTATGGACGAGCGTTATGACTTGTTGAAAGTGGCTCGTGTTAGAAACATAAAAGAATACAACCAGAAATTCCTCAGACATGAACTAAACCCAGAAGAAGGACATGAGTTCATGCCATATATCGTTGTCATCATTGACGAGTTTGGCGACTTGATTCTTACTGCTGGCAAGGAAGTAGAAATGCCAATTACACGTATCGCACAGTTGGCACGTGCAATTGGTATTCACATGATTATTGCGACACAACGACCAACAACATCTATTATTACGGGTAACATCAAAGCGAACTTCCCAGGACGTATTGCTTTCCGCGTTGGAGCGATGATGGACTCACGTATTATCCTTGACCGACCGGGCGCACAACAGCTTGTTGGACGTGGTGACATGCTTTATCTCAACGGAGCTGACCCAGTCCGTGTACAATGTGCCTTTGTAGATACTCCAGAAGTGGAGAATATAACAAAGTTCATTGCTAACCAGTTAGGACCTGTTCGTCCATTGGAGATTCCAGAGCCTTTATCAGAAGAAGAAGTTGGTGGAGGTGGCACACTGGATGCCCACAACCTTGATCCATTATTTGAGGAGGCTGCACGCGCTATTGTTGTTACCCAGCAAGGCTCAACAAGTATGATTCAGCGCCGTTTATCTATTGGTTACAACCGCGCTGGTCGTCTGATGGATCAAATGGAGAAAGCTGGTATCGTGGGTGCTGCTAAGGGGTCAAAGCCACGTGAAGTACTGATAAGTGACGAGGTTAGTCTTGACAACCTACTTACAATCCTACGCGGATGAGAAGTTTTATAGAAAAAACTATTATAATCATTAATCGATAAAAAATGAAGCAGATTAAATATTTATTATTGTTCGTTGCCATCTTTATGGCAAATAGTGTGTTTGCACAGAATGCGAATCAAGCTAAGGCTTGTATGGACAAAGCTGCTGCCAACATTTCGAACTTGGGCGGTTTTACAGCTCGCTTCGCACTCTCCAGACCCGGTGCTGTAGGCAGGACATCGGGTACTATTTCAGTAAAAGGTATTAAGTTTGTTGCTACTACCCCACAGACAACCGTATGGTTTAATGGTACAACACAATGGTCATACATGAAGTCTACTGACGAAGTGAACGTCTCTACACCTACTGAAGCACAGCGCCTTTCAATGAATCCTTACGCATTGATGACATTGTATCGTCAGGGGTACAACCTCTCTATGACCAACGAGGCTGGTTCTTACGTAGTACACATGAAAGCCACCAACCCAAAACGTAATATTCCAGAGGCATATGTAACCGTAAACAAAGCCTATCAGCTACAGAAAATCAAGATAAAGCAGGCTGGTAAATGGACTACTATCTCTGTTTCTAATATTCAGCGAAAGAATCTTTCAGACGATATCTTTGCTTTTAATAAGAAGAACTATCCATCTGCTGAGATTATAGACTTGAGATAAATGACTTACTGGGAAGCTATACAAACACTACATAAGCACTTCTACCTGTCAGGTAGGAGAAATAAAATATGGCAAGCCAACAACGTAGCAAAGTATTTTTACTACGTGTTGGCTATTTTTCTTTATGCTTATTTTAGTTGGATAGGATGTGAATTGGCAGACCTCATCATCAAGGATAATCTTGGAGGCTATCGTTTCATCTATGCCCTGCTGCCCATATTTCTGTTTATTGATTATCTTTTCAGATATACAACAGACCATCGGTTGCTGATGAATATCCGCCCATATCTAATCTTACCGCTTCCCAAACACAGCTATACAGACTATCTGATTCTCCGTCAGTTGATAGTTTTTAAGAACGTAAATCTCCTCTTTATCTGCATTCCCTTTGGTATCAAAACCATTATTCCAGAGTTGGGTGCAACGGCAATGATTGGCTATACAGCTGGGCTATATCTCCTTCTGCTTATCAACGGACAATTCTTCCAGTTTACACAAGTGCTGACAGCTCGTGGACTTTCATATTGGCTCATTCCAATTCTCACGTATTTATCCATAACTATAACAGCTATTTTCATCCCTTCTCCACAAGGTTTCTTTGACCGTTGTGAAAAGATAGGCTATGCAATGATTAGGGGAGAAATATGGATATATGCTGTTATGGTATTGTTGCTAATAGGAATGATATTGCTGAATCGCAATGTCCTTGAACACCGTATCCGCCAAGAACAATATTCAGCAACACCATCTAAAACTTCCAAAAAAGATGTTAAACTTACATTCTTCGACCGTTTCAACCACATAGGAGAGTATCTCAAGCTTGAAACATTGTCTATCATTCGCAATAAGAACCTACGCCTTATATTCATTTTCAACACAATTGGTATCTTTCTGTTTAGCCTAATTATTGCTGTTGACCCAGAAAATGACATCGTAAGAATCAACGGCTTCATTTACTATAGCTTTATCATCTATGGACTAAGTTCACTCTCAAGAATCATGTGCTACGAGGGCAATTACTTCGAGTGTCTATTGATGCACCGCAATAGTATCCAAACTCTTTTGTTAGCAAAGTACTACTTCTATACTGCCCTACAGTTAGTTCCATTGTTTGCCTTCTTTCCTGTAGTTATTATTGGTAAAATAAGTTTTTGGACAATACTATCCTATGCCCTCTTCACAGCTGGTGTCGCCTATCGTATTCTCTTTCAAATGGCAATATATAATAAAGTAACGCTCTCCATGCAAGCTACGCACACAGGTAAGAATGCAAATACTAATTACCTACAACTCATCGTTACACTCATTACCGTTATCAGTCCATTACCCATCTTTTTACTGGGTACTTGGTGGCTAAACCAACCTATTCTCACTAACACTATCCTTTCTCTCCTCGGTATCATTTTCATTACCACTCACCGCCGTTGGATTACTGGTATCAGCCGAAAAATGAAAGCCAACCAATACGAACAACTCGAAGGATTCCAAAAGAATAGATAAGGAAAATAACTACCCATTAAAACCAAAATTAAAATGAGCTGTTAGACTGGTTTGAAACAAAGAACTACAACCCCATTGTTTATGAGAATATAAATTACCAAATACAATAAGCAATATTGACTCTCACCTATCATTCTCCTTTCTACTCACAACGCGCATTCTCTTCACCTTCCTTCTGCATGGTGCTAAGCATTAACACAACATGTGCTAAGCCTTAACACCATATGTGCTAAGCATCAACACAACAATAAAAGTACTGATAATAAAATAAACTTTAGGGTCAACAGAGTTGCCAAATAATAATGAATAAGGTGACAAGAAGATTGCTTATAAACTAAGCATAGTCAGTATTGCAGACAAGTATAAGTAATACTACCCAAGAGACTATTCTCCTATTGAAAGAACATCTATATTCATTAGAAAAACAACTGTAGTTGATTCAACTCAACACATAACAAAATAAGTAATATAAATGTTTTTGACTTATAGAAGTTTTTTCGTAACTTTGCTCTCAGAAACAATTTAAAATAAAGATTAGAACGTTATGCTTACATTAAAGCTCATCAGTGAAGAAACTGAACGCGTCATCAAAGGATTGGAGAAGAAACACTTCAAAGGTGCACGTGAGGCAGTTGAGAAAGTATTGGAATATGACCGTCTGCGTCGTGAGACTCAGCAGAAGCTTGACACAAACAAGCAGCAGCAGAATCAGCTTTCAAAGCAGATTGGCGGACTGATGAAAGAAGGAAAGAAAGACGAAGCTAACAAGATAAAGGAAGAGGTAGCACTCTTAAAGTCTTCAGACAAGGCTCTCCATGAGATTATGGAGAAGGCACAGAAAGACATGACAGATGTGTTGCTAACCATTCCTAATATCCCTAATGATCAGGTACCAGAAGGTAAGAGTGCCGAGGACAATGTTGTTGTCAAAGAAGGTGGCGAGAAGCCTACCCTACCTGCTGATGCATTATGCCATTGGGACTTGCTGAAGAAGTTTAATTTGGTAGACTTCGACCTCGGTGTGAAGATTACTGGTGCAGGTTTCCCACTCTATATCGGTAAGATGGCTCGCTTCCAGCGTGCCTTAGAGGCTTTCTTCCTCGATGAAGCTCGTAAGAGCGGATACTTAGAGGTACAGCCACCATTGGTCGTAAATCAGGAATCTGGTCAGGCAACTGGTCAGCTGCCAGACAAAGAGGGACAGATGTATCACGCAAATCTTGACGACCTCTATCTCATTCCAACAGCTGAGGTTCCAGTAACCAATATCTTCCGTGATGAGATTCTCAACGAACAAGACCTGCCTATCAAGCGTTGTGCTTATTCAGCTTGTTTCCGTCGTGAGGCAGGTAGCTATGGTAAAGACGTACGTGGTTTGAACCGTTTGCACCAGTTTGATAAGGTTGAGATTGTACGCATTGACACACCAGAGAACTCTTATAAGTCATTAGATGAAATGCTCAATCACGTTGAAGGCTTATTGAAGAAACTTGAATTACCTTACCACATCCTCCGTCTTTGCGGTGGTGACATGAGTTTCACGGCTGCTCTCTGCTATGACTTCGAGGTATGGAGTGCTGCACAGGAGCGTTGGTTGGAGGTATCAAGCGTATCAAACTTCGAGAGCTATCAGGCAAATCGTCTGCATTGCCGCTTCCGTCATGCGGAAGACAAGAAGATTGAACTCTGTCACACACTGAACGGCTCAGCACTTGCTCTACCACGTATCGTTGCAGCTATCATTGAGAACAACCAGACCCCAGAGGGTATTCGTGTACCGAAAGTACTCGTGCCTTACTGTGGCTTCGAGATGCTCGACGACAAAATGGACTAAAAATACAGCCCCTCCCTTAAAAGGAGGGGCATGACTACTGCGAACAAACTAATAAAAACAACAAAAGTTACTTACCCTATTCAATCTTTCATACATCTCTTTACAAATGAATAACACCCATTGTATAGAGGACATATAGGGTCAGAACTTTTAATATCTATTACCACTCCATGAACAAGATTATCCGTAAACAACAGTTTTCAGAGAAGGTTTTCTGCTTGGAAGTAGAAGCACCGCTCATTGCACGAAGCTGCCGTCCTGGTAACTTTATCATCGTGCGTGTTGACAACCACAGCGAACGTGTACCTTACACCATTGCGAAATCGGACCCAG
>CAMUQM010000073.1 GCA_947095945.1 uncultured Prevotella sp. | reverse complement strand
TAAGGTTGTTGCTCTCTGATAGCACCAAAGATGCTAAGACTTGAAAGGAAAACGAATCGCTCCAAAGGCTGATTAAGTTCTTGAAGTGCCTGCACAAAGTTGCGAGTACCATCACGATTGACACGGAAGAAATCCTCCTTATTCAGACATTTCGTCACACCTGCGGCATGAACAACATAGTCAAACTGATGTCCAGAGAGTTGTTCTTTTAGCTTGTCAACAGATGAGAAGTCAAGTTCTATGAAGTGAATACGCTCATCTTGTAGGTATTCTCGTGAGGAACTACGGCGTACTGCCGCCCAAGTTTCCATACCTCTGCGCAACGCTTCCTCCACGATAAAGGAGCCAATGAAGCCCGATGCGCCTGTTATAAGTATCTTTTTCATTAAAAATTTCGTTGCAAACGTTTGCAAAGATACAAACTTTTTCGTTACTTTGTGGAAAATAACAAAACTCAAGTTTCGGTTTTTAGATGTTTTGTATAGAATGAAGTACATTGCAACTAAGTATCAAACCGTTCTGTTCTGGTTTACCGGACACATGCTACGGCTATTTCGGACGACTTGTCTGAAGCCTTCGGACAAAATCGTTCGATAGTCTTTTGGACTACTTAGGATAACCATTACTTGAGCTTCAAACAACTAATTCCACTATGAGGAAAGAAAAGAAAGGCAGCAAGCGATTGACCAAGAAACAGCTTGCGGAGAAACTCATGAGTTTCTTTCAGACACAACCCGACGAGACATTTAGCTTTAAACAGATATTTCATGCACTCAAGCTGACCACTCATCCAGCCAAAATGTTGGCGATTGATGTGATGGAGGAATTGGCGTGGGACGACTTCCTGTCAAAGGTTGGAGAGAGTGCTTACACGTTGAATACCAAAGGACAGGTGCAGGAAGGTACCTTTATCCGCAAGGCGAATGGTAAGAATACATTCTTGCCAGAGGATGGCGGTACGCCCGTCTTTGTCTCTGAGCGTAACTCTATGGCGGCTTTGAATGGAGATCAAGTGAGGGTTCAGTTCATGGCACGCCGTCAGAACCATATCAAAGAGGCAATGGTCATCGCGATACTGCAACGGAAGAAAGACACCTTCGTTGGAAGGTTGCGTGTCGAGAAGGACATTGCCTTCCTTGTAACACAGGAGAATCTCTTTATTCACGATATCCTTATCCCTAAGAAGAAACTAAAGGGAGGAAAGACAGATGACCGTGCTTTGGTAAAGATTACCAAATGGCCTGATGCCGACCATAAAAACCTTGTGGGCGAAGTGGTGGACGTCTTGGGTGAAGCGGGCGATAATGACGTGGAGATGAATACTATCCTTGCTCAGTATGGACTGCCTTACCGATATCCGAAACGTGTCGAGGATGCTGCCGAGAAGATAAGTGCTGAGATAACAGCGCAGGACTATGCGGAGCGTGAAGACTTCCGTGACGTATGGACTTGTACGATAGACCCAAAGGATGCAAAGGACTTTGACGATGCACTCTCTATCCGAAAGCTGAAAGGTGGACTCTGGGAAGTGGGCGTTCATATTGCGGATGTATCGCATTATGTCAAAGAAGGCGATATTATCGACCGTGAAGCTCAGCAGCGTGCAACGTCGGTTTATCTCGTTGATCGTACTGTTCCGATGCTTCCTGAGCGACTTTGCAACTTTATCTGCTCACTCCGTCCAGACGAGGAAAAACTTGCTTTCAGTTGTATTTTCAACCTTGATGAGGAAGCAAACGTAAAGGCTTATCGCATTGTGCACACGGTTATCAAGTCGAATCGTCGTTATGCCTACGAAGAAGCACAGCAGATATTAGAAGCCAATGGCGTTGTTGACGGTACGGGTGAGCCTGCTCCAGACCCGGGAAAGGCTGGATATAAGGGCGAGAATGCCGAACAAATCATTACACTCGATCGTCTTGCAAAGCAGATTCGTGCTCGTCGTATGAAGTCGGGAAGTGTTAAATTCGATTCTGAAGAGCTCCACTTCGACATTGATGAGAAGGGCAAGCCAATCCGTTGTTACTTTAAGCGTTCAAAGGATGCCAACAAGTTGATTGAAGAATTTATGCTATTAGCTAACAGAACAGTAGCTGAAAGCATCGGCATAGTGAAGAAAGGCAAGAAAGCAAAGACCCTTCCTTACCGTGTTCATGACAATCCTGACCCACAGAAGTTCGAGAACTTGCGTGAGTTCACAGCTAAGTTTGGTTATAAACTCAAGTCTGCCAGCACTAAGGGTGCTACTGCTCGTGCGCTAAACAAGCTGATGGACGATGTTCAGGGTAAGCGTGAAGAGAAGGTGATACAGACGATTGCACTTCGTTCGATGATGAAGGCGAAATATACTACGCACAACATCGGTCACTTCGGACTTGCTTTCGATTATTATACCCACTTCACTTCTCCTATTCGTCGTTATCCTGACACAATGGTTCATCGCTTGATAACACGCTATCAGAATGGTGGTCGCTCGGCTAATAAGGACCATTACGAGGAACTTTGTGAGCATTGTTCAGACATGGAGCTCGTTGCACAGAATGCTGAACGCGACTCTATCAAGTATAAGATGGTTGAGTTTATGAGCGAGCATATCGGTGAATGCTATGATGCACACATCTCTGGAATTCAGAGTTTTGGTATTTATGCAGAAATAGATGAGAACCATTGCGAGGGTATGATTCCTATGCGCGACCTCGATGATGACTATTACGACTTCGATGAGAAGAACTATTGCCTTGTTGGTCGTCGTCGCCACCACGTCTATCAGCTTGGTGATCCTATCCGTATTCAGGTGGCTAAGGCCGATTTAGAGCGTAGACAACTCGACTTTGCACTTGATGATGGTCGCCCATTGAAGGCAAAACAGGCTGCTGCAGAGTATGCTGTAAGCAGGAAGAATGACCGAAAGAGCAGCAAGCGTGGCAGCAAGAGCCGTAGAAGAAAGTAATAAATAAAGTGAGACGGAAGATATTCTTTTCACACAAGGAGGAACTATGGAACTCATGGAGTCATAGTGGAGGAATCGTACTCGGCGTAGTGTTCGGTACGATTTTCCTTGTTTGGTGCTTTCATGAGAAGGCTGGTTGGGCAACAGCAGGTGTGATATTGTATCTTATAGGAATGCTTTTCAGCTATATAACCTCTACTGTTTATCATGCACTCTCTGCCCATTCAGTATGGAAAGAGCGACTGAGAAAATGGGATCATGCCGCCATCTATTGGCATATAGCAGGTTCTTATTCGCCTATAACCTTGATTGCCTTGCGTAATCAAGGTGCTTGGGGTTGGGGCTTGTTTGCCTTTGTATGGCTCTGTGCGATCCTCGGCACCATCTCATCCTTTCGCAAACTACGTGACCATAGTAACTTAGAAACGCTGACATTCATAGGTATGGGACTATCAGTATTGGTCGCCTTCAAGCCATTAATCGATGCTTTAGAAACGCAATCGCTCGTCTGGATCTTTGCAGAAGGAGTCATGTATATTACTGGAGCACTGTTTTATTCGCTCAACAAGCGTAAGTATATGCACACAGTATTCCACTTCTTTGTCCTTGCAGGCAGTATTTGTCATATCATAGCCGTGTGGGGAATCTTGAAGGAATACCTGTGATTTGTTCTCATATAAAACTAAAAGAAATGTTGAAACGTAGTTTCTTGTTCTCCATAATCTTCATTCTTGCAGTTCTGAATACGCAGGCACAGGAGCGGCAATACACTCGTCTGAAAGGCTATTATCGTGTCTATCAGGCAACAAACTCCATGCTTAGCTATTTCATCGATGGTATGATGGAGTTTTATATCCCGCTTTCTGACTCGACAGATGTAGCTTCAGAAGGGAAGAAAGGTTCGCCCTTTGTAGAGCGAAAGTTCTTAGGTGAGCGTCGTCGAAAGGCACCGAAGGCCAATGGCGATGATACCTTTGTGCGCATTTCACTCCCTAATCTGGAACGGCAGACGCTCCTTGCGAGTATTAAAAGCGAGGAGTATTCTACCCGTAACAATGGTGACGTGTACCGATGGGCGGACAAATGCGGTAAGATAAGCAAAGAAAAGCGAAAGATTAATGGTAAGACTGAGCTTGTGACGACCATTGAAATGGATGAACTTGTTGGACAACCAAAGCACGAAGTAGATATGAGTCAGTTGCGTATGTATGGCATTGTGGCTCGTATGACACAGTTTGAAGAGAGCGAGAGTTATCTCTCTGAGAACAGACTTCTTGCTTCCCAAAAGCATCAAACCTTCTTTGCTCACTACCGAGGAGAGGACGATGACGAGCGAATTGACGTGTGGAGCGAGTTCTATGTGTCGGATCGTATGACTATCACGGAGAGCGAACTCAAACGCATTAAGAAAGAGAAGAACAACGTATGGACTTTCTCTGTTCCTTCTGTCGTTCCGCCTTTGGATAAGAATGTGGCTGAGGCTTGGACAAAGATGGTGGAATATTGAGTGGAAAGGATGTTCTTAGGAGTGAAGGAGTTAAGGAGTGAAAGGGAGTTAAGACGAATGTCATGTAGGTAATATCTACAACTGAGAGCAAGATAGAAACGATAAAATTGAATTGAAGAATGAAGAAAAGTATCTTTATATTCTTATCATGTTTTGTGTTAATAAGCTGTGGAAAACAGCGGAGTAAGACGGATATTCCAGAAGAGAAATTCACCGTTGAACTGCGTCTTCCTACTACTCCAGTGAAGAATCAGGGAACAAGTTCGCTCTGCTGGGCGTATGCAATGCTTGCAACCCTTGAAACAGAACATATCATGCGGGGTGATTCAGTGAATCTAAGTCCTGACTATGTGGCGCGTATGTACCTCAGTGAGCAGGCTGATCGACGTCGTTTACTCCCAAAGAAAATAGCTCATAGGGAGTCTGCTATTACTACTCGTGGAATGTGTACAATGGCACTTGACCTTATACATACATACGGTTTGCAACATTATGATGCCTATCGTCGCAAGGAGGATATGGACTATAATGTTCTTTGTCGTAAGTTAGATTATGGCAATGATACGGAGAAACTATTGGATAAGTATATCGGACCGCTTCCCAAGCAGGTCTTTATGCTGGGTGCATTGTACACACCATTGGAGTTTACCCACAGCGTATGTACCGATGATGAGTATCTGGCACTGACCAGTTTTACGCATCATCCTTACGGACAGCGTTTCCCTTTGGAAGTTCCCGATAATTACTACCATAACACTTTCCTCAATGTTCCTCTCGACACGATGATGAATCTTATTGTTCAGAGTCTGCGTGCAGGGCATCCTGTGTGCTGGGAAGGCGACACGTCAGAGTCCGGTTTCTTATTTGGAGAAGGTTATGCCGTATTGAAAAATGAAAACAAAAAGGTGACAGCCGAGCGTCGACAGGCTTCATTTGAGGCACATCGTACGACGGATGATCACGTTATGGAAATCGTTGGATTGGCTCATGACCAGTACGGACGTCGCTTCTTCCTCTGCAAGAATAGCTGGGGAACAGGTAACCGTTACGGTGGTTTTATGTTCTTGAGTGAGAACTATGTGCGCATGAAGACCATTGCGGTGGTATTTACCTCCTCTGGATTTTAAGAAGAAAGTATATGAATCTTATAAGAAATGATTAACTTTGCAAAAATAGGTATTAAATAATAAACAAATAAAGGAATGAAAAGAAATCTTGAAACAATATGTATTCATGGTGGCTGGGAGCCAACAAAGGGCGAACCTCAACAGTTGCCGATTTATCAGAGTACGACATTCAGATATGAGACCAGCGAGCAAATGGCTCGTTTGTTCGACTTAGAAGACAGCGGTTATTTCTATACTCGTCTGGCAAATCCTACCAATGATGCGGTTGCCAAGAAGATTGCTGCTCTTGAAGGTGGGGTAGGTGCCGTACTGACATCTTCTGGTCAGGCTGCCAACTTCTATGCAATATTTAATCTTTGTGGAGCTGGTGACCATTTCGTGACATCCAACACTATCTATGGTGGAACGTATAATCTTTTCGGTGTAACATTGAAGAAGTTGGGTATTGAATGTACCTTCATTGACCCAGAGTGGGACGATGAAAAGATTGAGGCTGCATTTCAACCAAATACAAAGTGTTTCTTTGGTGAGACAATATCAAATCCGGGAGGTAAGGTGTTCGATATAGAACGTTTTGCTGGGATAGCTCATAAACATGGTGTACCGCTGATAGTCGATAATACGTTTGCTACACCAATCAACTGCCGTCCTTTTGAGTGGGGGTGTGATATCGTTACCCATTCAACGACAAAGTATATGGATGGTCACGCCTCACAGGTTGGTGGTGTGGTTGTTGATTCTGGTAACTTTGATTGGGAAGCATACAGTGAGAAGTTCCAAGGATTGACCACTCCTGATGATAGTTATCATGGACTTACCTATACTAAGACCTTTGGTAAACTGGCATATATCACTAA
This sequence comes from uncultured Prevotella sp., assembly GCA_947095945.1. GTDB lineage: Bacteria > Bacteroidota > Bacteroidia > Bacteroidales > Bacteroidaceae > Prevotella. The sequence goes on along the minus strand of CAMUQM010000073.1, from coordinate 2,427 downwards.
GATGGTAGCTCAGTTGATGAGAGACCTTGGAAGTATACCTGCACCACAAAACTCATACTTGCTCAATATAGGTCTTGAGACCTTGCACCTTCGTATGAAGCAGCACTGCTCAAATGCACAAAAGGTTGCTGAGTGGTTGGAAAAGAATGAAAAGGTGGCATGGGTGAACTATTGTGGTCTTCCTTCAAATAAATATTATGCATTGGGACAGAAGTATCTTCCAAATGGTTCATGTGGTGTTATTGCTTTTGGCTTGAAAGGTTCGAGAGAAGACGCTATCAAGTTTATGGATCGTCTTGACTTTGTTTCTATCGTAACGCATGTGGCTGATGCACGTACTTGCGTGCTGCATCCAGCGAGTCACACCCATCGTCAGTTGACAGATGAACAGCTTCTTGAGGCTGGTGTAGCACCAGACTTAATCCGCCTTTCTGTTGGTATTGAGAACGTTGATGACATCATTGCAGATCTCAAACAAGCATTGAAGTAATCCGTAATAAGGATATGAAAAGGGGATGTGCCCAAATAAGCACATCCCCTTTTTGGGTTCTTCCGTTAAATGCGTGGATGTTTTTCGTATATCTTTAACGGAAAAACCGAGGTTATTCATTAAACAAAAATATAGCCAAGACTGTCAACTGTCTATTTTATTTTTACCCTTTAACACCGAAAACCTTTTCATTTTAATACTTCAAAAATACAGATAAGGTTCTGAAAAATCATTACATAATTTCGGATAAAACATCTATAAGTAATGGCAAAAACACGTGTAAAAAGCAAGTTTGCAACCAACAGGAAATCAGTTAGTTATGAAGTCGTGCAAGAGAAGGTGCTTAATTGGACTTCAAAAGGGCGTTAGTAACATCCCCAAAGGGCATCTTTTGCAAGCCAATTAGGCGTCTTTTAGAAGCTAAAAGAGCATGTATTGGTTTTGAGGCGCATGAAAATAGTTTACAAATATCGATTAGTAAGGGAATAAGCTGTTTGTATAAGACAGAAAGAAATGCTAATGGATAGACATATTTTTATTTGCCTTTTCTGCATTATATCTTGTAGTTTATCCCCTTTATTATACCTAATGGGATATATCTATGCATTTAACGGAAGAACTTATAAAAAGGGAATGTGCACAAATAAGCATATCCTTTTTTGATTTCTTGAAACTTACTTTGCCCACAAAAAGGGTCAATGTTTTTATAAAAAAGGGTAGACCTTTTCTTTAAATAAGGTCTACCTTTTTCGCAAAAAAGGTAGACCCTTTCTTCAAAGAACGAGAAAGTGTCTATTTTGACATACCATCTTTGTGATGAGATTGTAGCACCCTCATCACTTTAACTGACCGATCCAGCCATGCTTCCATTTGCTTATAATTCTTCTTCTCCCATACGTCTTTGAAGTTCATAAACTCATGTGCAAGGCGACTTTCATAGGCGTTACGTCGATAACTGGTTAGTTTTCCTTGTTTCATAATTTCCACACTACCAAACTCGTTAGCTGGTGTTGGGATATGTATCCAACCTTTTTCTCCTTGTATGAGAATGAATGATGGACTACTTGAATCCTTTGCTGCAGTACAGGTCGCGGTCATCGTAGGATAGGAGAGAACCATTACACCTGAGGTATCAATGCCATTGTGACCTCGGTTAGCAAAATACTGTGTAGCAGTAGGATGCCCGAAAAGCCCTATAACAATATTGATATTGTAGACATTGAGGTCGTTCAGTGCACCACCCCCTAAGTCTGGATTGAAGGCAGGGGCAATATCTCCTTGTAAATAGCGTTCGTACTTACTTGAATATTGTGAGAAATTACACTGCACAAAGTGGATAGGAGCTATCTTCTTAAGGCTATCTTTGACCATGCGGAAGTTAGGTGTATGGAGTGGAGAGATAGCTTCAAAGAGGTAGAGCTTTCTTTCTCGTGCCATTGTTGCAAGCTCTTCTGCTTCGGCAACCGTGAGGGTGAAAGGCTTTTCTACAATTACATTTCTACCTGCCTCTAATGCCTTGTGGGTGAATTCATAATGGGCACTATTGACTAAGGCAATATAAACGAAGTCGGCTTTGTCTTCTTTTAGCAACTGAGCATAGTCTGTATAAATACGCTCAATATGATTCATCTTCGCAAGAAATTCTGCCTTTTCCGTATTGCTATGTGAGAATATACTGGTGATTTCTATCCCTTTTACTTCTGTCTTGAGCAATGTGATAACCTCTGTGGCTATCATTCCTGTTCCTACAATACTAATCTTCATCTTTCCTATAGCTTTTTAAGAGCATGTTCTATGGGCTTTTTTTTCGATGGGTGAAGCCTATAGAATGTGCTTTGTTACTTTCCTTGTACAACAAAAGTAAGGAATGTTTTGAAAATAAAGGGGGAAATGACTATTTTTGTTGTCTATTAACAAGCATTAGTTGATATGAATAA
>CAMUQM010000072.1 GCA_947095945.1 uncultured Prevotella sp. | reverse complement strand
ATCAACAGGAAGCCTGAAAAGTATAATACCATCACTCCAAATTCCGGAAGACCCGAAACTAATGATAAACTTATACAATATTATTTATGGGAAGCAGTAATTAATACTAACACGTTAACTCTTTACCACTTATAAGATTATAATAACCCTTTTTATCTTAAAGACTTTCTCCATTGTTGTGGTGTCATCCCTTCTAATTCTGCAAACAGATGGGAAAAATTACTTGCTGATGAGAATCCACATGCCAAAGCAACTTCTGTGATACTAAGTGAAGGCTTTTCTGAAAACATCTGTTTTGCCTCATTCAAACGAAGTTGTAACAACCAGTCACCAAAAGACATATTCAACTCTGTGTTGATGTATTGTGAAAGATAAGTACGGTTTGTATTCAATTGCTGAGCTACATTGTTTAATGTCAGCTTACTCTTTGTATACTGCTTATCCTGTATCCACTTCAGAAGGTCTTTCTCTAACTTTTTGTTTTTACTTTGCTGAGTAAGGGAGGAAGCAGGCTTCTGTGTTGATACTTCTTTCTCAAAATGCATGGCATGGTTTAAGATAGAAACAAAAAGATAAAAGAAGAATACTGCAATACCAAATAACATCAAGATTGCTATCTTTTTGTCAAATAGTATGATGCCTATCATCATCGTTCCAACAGCTAACCCCCAGTATATAAAACGAATCATTTTCAAAACAATAATATTAGCAAAAGGCTGTTGTTTTTGTATCTTCACATACCGCTTAAGAGCCTTTCGAAACACAAGATAAAGTCTAACTATTTCAGCAATGAATATGGTAGCGACAATAACAACTACTCCAATGCGGATGGTTCTTTCGCCAAAACCTCCTCCCCACAAGGCGATAATACAAACTATAGATGGCATAAGATTACGCTCCACATGTTTTGCCCTAAAATTTTCTTTACGTATAATGGATATAAAAGCCATGATAAAGAAGGACAGACAGAGATATACCACACCTAAATTAAGTGCTATAGAATAGTAAGTTGACAAGTCTCTGAGATGAAAAAACCAATGACAGAAAAAGAGAACAGAAGTCAATGATAAACCTATAATAATAGAATAACGAGCTTGTTGATAACGCTTATAGGCTGGATGACGAGGAAAGGAAGTGGCAAGCAGACTAAATACGAAAATACAAGACATTACCGCCAGATAAAGTAATATATAGTTATAAATACTATCGAAGGTCTGATAAGTCATTACGCTTCCTCCTTTCCACTATTTTGAAGGGTGGTTAAATATTGTTTTTGCTTACTCCACTGCTTGGGCGAGAGTCCTTCGTGTGTCTTGAAATAATGACTAAAAGCCGATGCTGATACAAATCCTGTTGCATTCGCCAGCTGTTCCATAGTCATTAAAGGATTAGAAGCCAACAGCACTTTTGCATGCTTAAGACGGATGCTTCCTATCCACTCTCTGAAAGACATATTCAGATAGGTGTTGAGGTAGAGTGACAAGTATGTACGGTTAGTTCCCAACTGGCGACAGACATCATTAATAGTAATAGCTTTTGTCAGTGCAGAAGATGTTTCTTCCCAACGTTTTGTACGCCGTTGCAACTGTTGAATAGTACTTCTCTTGAGTCGCCCATTATCTTGTGGCAATCCAATTATCAATGCGACGAAATCAGTATTAAGCATATAGTTGATGAATGAGAAGAACATATAGACAACAGAAAGGAAGCAAAGTGTCTTTTGAACTCCTATAAGCCAATAGGGAAAGAAAGATGTAAAACAGCTCGTAAGACCTAAAATAATGATCAGTGTAACGGAGCATGAGAGCCATGCTATGGACTTTCTGAAATCATCAGCATAGAAATTATCTATTCTCTGTAGCGCCTGACGATAATAGCTATAGAAACGTAGGGCAAATAGATAGATTGCAATAAAAAGAAAGGTGGTCACCACAATACGACTTATAAAAATAAACATGCCACCTATAAGGATTCCTATACTAAGGAAAATCAGACTTCCTACAATAAAAACAATATCGTAGATTAATTGTCTACGACTGATATAATCGGGCTGAACAAATGGAATATAAATCATAGATAGAAGTACTGCTGCAACTATATACAAGCTTAAAGCTATGATATCAGAGTGCGGAACAGTATAAATATTTGCTTCATCCAGCCAATAAATAAAAGGCTCTAATGAGAAAATCAAAAAATTGAAACCGAGCAGATAACGTGAACGTATATATATGTAATAAGTCGATTTTTCATGTCTTTGCAGCGCAAGAAGGCACAGACCAAAGGTGACAAGTGTGGTCCATTCAATAAATAGCAGATTGCACAAGAAGTTTAGAGGCTGATTCATTGCTTTGCGTTAAATGTTTGACTCTTCGTTCTTTGCCAACCTATCAGCCGCTCTCCATTGACTTACACGGTTACTGAACCCTGAATGGCAAGCAATTTCATCCTGATTGGCTTCGGGATGCTCCTGTGCATAACGGGCTGCATAATCCAAACGCAGCCGGTTGATATAGTTGTAGAAGCCTCCGAACTCCTGTTTGAAAACCTTTGAGACATAAGTACGACCGTAATCAGTCTGTGAGGCGACAGCTGCAAGTGTCAGGTGAGGATTAAGAAAGCCTTTCTTCTGTTCTACTATTTCACGGATGTCAGCCTTAATACGGTTTATACATTCGATGCTGAGACTGTCTTTCTTTTCCTCCATCGGGCTGTCAGACAACGGAACAAGGTTCTTTCGCTGGATATAGAGTGATATTACATCGTTTAATTTCTCCAAGGCATCTTTGCTGATATGTCCGGGATGGAGAACTGCAAGAAGCAGCCACAAATTCCATCCTGTGAGCAGAAAGTCGACACCAACCCTTATCAGACGGCTGTCTGTGAAGATAATTATCCAGTAGGCAGATGTGTAAACCAAAGGCTGCCAGATGAGACGAGAGGCAAGACGTACTGGGAACTCTTCCTCGTTGGAATAGTTGTCCTGGTTCTTTTCGTTTATCTTCCTGTTGAGCCAGAACGACAGGTATATGAGATAAGCAAATAAAAAAATACCAGTTCCTATGCTGATGCCGGTTATCTGCAGACGCTGCTGCTCTGAAATCTCTCCGGGAATAACTGTAAGAAGGAACTGTAGCAGGACTACAAGCATCGGAACGGATGCCACGAGCCTCAGCCTGTGTCTCTTATGTTTATAGTCGAAGGGGTCAAAGTACCTGTAAAGCAGCAGTATCCACGCCGTCGGAATGATGAGGATACCATAGTTTTTTACCAGCATCCACGCTTCTGTATTCAAGGGCTTGAATACATAAGGTAGCATGAGGATAGAAAAAAGAAAGAAATATAAGGACAGTATCCTTGCAGGAAAGAAACTGCCGGAATATTTCTGATAAGGATGGCACACGTGTCCCCATCTAATTACTGCAAAAAAAATGGATGACAGGATGTAAGAAAAACAACCTAATGAATATAAGAGAGTATAATCCATGAACCTTGACCATGCGTTTATTAAGTAGCGATGAACATTCTTTTTCTTACCATCTTTTCTATTTATGGCTTGGCAAAATTAGTAAAAAAAATAACAAAACCATAATTTCTGTTGTTTTGTTTTACTTTTAAAGCTGGAGTTTGTGGTTAATTAACACTATTCTGAAGATTTCTTTTCTGTCAGTCTCCCTGCCTAAAAAAGCGGTCAAAATGACCATTTCATCCATTATTTCCGGGCGTTAGTAATGATGTTACCAGTGCTTTGTAATAGTTCTACAAACGCTTTGTAATCATTCTACAAACGCTTTGTAATGGTCTTAAAAACGCTTTGTAAGATGGTTACCAGACGTTAGTAATTATTGCTGTCCGATAAAGTTAAGCAGCATACTCTCCTATGCGGATTTCCTTTTTCAAATAGATAGTATCATATACTCTTTGGAAAAGTAAGTCCACTGACCAGATAAGGTTTATTTGCTTTGTGTAGTATAACGCTTTCCTGACAACAAACAGCTTCTGCATGGGCTGCATACTGCCAAGGTGTCAGTACCCCGCGCCATTGGTGTTTACCAACAACACCATGTGTCACGGGCTGCAACACCATGTGTGACGCTCAGCAACACATCGGCAGGAAATAAGAAGAAAAGGGGGGATGTTATTGCTAAATAATATATAGCAAGACACCAATGACTGACGAATATGGGAAGGTTTTATCGGTCACTAATGGTCAGCAAAAATCTTGACAAAGCTTTGGTTGTCATCCAAGGACTCTGCTGCTTAATGGCAGCTGATGCCTGACTACAGGTTGATTAAGACTCACTTGCCTTGTGACCAGTGTTCGCTTGCAGGCAGAGTAATGCCCCTACTACATCAAATCTATGCCCTGTGTAACAACAATCGCTCTCATCCGAGAGTACCATTAATGCCTGCAAGCCATGAAATACAGTCCGTCTGACATACTTTTTCGCAAAAGATATATATGTTATATATACTCATCCTGTAAGATTGATGCCACAGCATGCTTTCAAGTTCTCACCTGAAAATATGCTCCAATGTCTTAAACACAGCCTCTCATAGCAGTGTTTTGTACTTATTGTAACATTTTTTGTATCTTTTGCATGGCTCAATTTGGTTTTATTTAATTTCAAAGTAAATTGAATAGACGTAAAAACATGTATTTGGATACATTACCCATCATGAGAAGAAGATTGCTTGTAAATATTTTTGGATATTTCAATATGAAACTATATTTTTGTAAAATCAAACGTAATTTGCAAAAACAACTTAACAATATATCAATATGAAACAACATATCAATATAGGAAAGTATATTATATACCAAGTGTTTGATATATAAATGAGAGTAGTATACAGAATTATAAACTTAAATCAAATTATTTTATGGAGAAATTTTCCTCATTATTAAAACAAAGAGGACGAAGGCTGAATGTGCTTCAGTACTTGGCATTATTATTGATAATGCTTACCTCTTTTACAGTTTCAAAAGCACAGAACGTGACCATCAGTCCCAATTCTGGAAAGCTGGTGGCAGGATACACCTATGACATCGAAGTCGGATTCGAGCATGGTTGGAGTTCTCTGTGGCGTCATAACCAGTTACCGCTGACCCTTACCGTTTCTGACAAGACTGACCTGGTAGAAGGTGGACAGTTGAAAGACCCAGCTGGAAACATCAGCTTGGATACCGATCAGGGTAAGTATGTTTTAATGGGAGGTAAGACCGTCACAACCAGTATGAACATTTCACTTCCTAAAGGTTTTCGTTTCACAGGCTACCGCATTGTACTGCTAAATAATATTAACAATAAAAAAGTTAATACTATGAATATCGTAGGCACGAGCAAAGTCATGTATGAAACGGATCGTAATTTCGACATCAATTCCCCGAAAGCCCAAACAGGTAATATGGGGGCGGACAATGAAGATTCCAAGGAGTATGTTATTGAGCGCACCAGCAAGAATGAGACCGACATGGGGAACAATCTTTACTTCTATTTTTGGAGAGAGGCAGATGAATTCTATGGCGCAACCATTAAATCTTGCGAACTTTACTTTACAGCTGAAGGACCTTTCCAAGCAAACGTAGCACCAGGTTCTCCTTCTATGATTATCAAGAATGGAGTCAACATGGTTGATGTTCCTTTCGCTACAAGCAAACTTGACTTGGGTATAATCAAGCCAAACGTGAAGAGTGGTGTAACCTATTTCAGTTATGACTATCGTAACGTCAGAGAGCTTATGGCAAGTAATCATCTCTATCAGGAGAATGCTGTAACGGCTGACAAGAAACTTCCTGCTACAGCAGGAACTGGAGATATTCAAGCACTTCGCAATGATGGAAAGCTTTATTATGCTGTAGGTAACAACACCTACTATATAGAGACACCTACTTCAACTAAGTCACAGGATGGCACTGATATTCCTTTGGGCTATCGAATCACTGGAGCTAAGGTTAAATACCGCTATGGTACGCCTGCTGGTGAAAGCAATGAGACTTATGATGATGGCTTTTATATTACTGCTACAAAAAAAGTAGCATGGACAACAACAAAATATTATCTCAATACAGATGGCAAATGGGACAAAAACAACCATATTGTTTGGAAGATTGATGGTCCAAGTAGCGGTAAGATTTATAGTGGAGGGAAATATCTATACATTGAGCAGAAAGGAAGTTCTTTTTATATCAAGACAACAGCCGACAAGAAAAAAGCTTCAATTTTTGAGAAAGAAGGAGATTATATAAAGGGACTTTTCAATAATCATTCTTACTATCTCTCTCTGGTAAGATCAGATAATTATGCCGAGCTTAAACAAAGAGGCAACAATGAAGCCAAGCTTGAAGCAGCGCAAGCATCAGCCGTTAACCCTGCTTTCAATCCTTCACCTTATACACTAAAGGTGTATGCAGTGGACAAGAATACTCCTTATGAGGAAGTTAATGTAACTGCAGGGGCAGAAGGAACCATTGAAGTACCTAATCTGAACAACGATGCTATTAAGTTTGAGGTTTCAGGATTGGCTCCTAACACAAAGGCACTCGTTACCTTTGAGCTGACACTTGAGGCATTAAACCCATTCGTGAACTCTATTGACATCATCTGTCATTCATTGAAGGCTAATGGTCCTACCTTGATGCAGCAGTTTACCTCCAACGACTTCCAAGTTACTGGTGGAAAGTTCCTCTTCTATGTACCAAAGGACTTTATGGGTGACACTCAGAAATGTAAGTTCACATTTGAGAATCTGTATAGCAAATATGGAGACAACACCTATCCAAACGGTACAAATACACGTCATGCTCGTTATTACTTTGTCAAGTCTAACTATTACAACACCTTTGGTGATGGAAAACAGTATACGACCACAGGTAATGAAGATGCCAGCATCAAGGTAAATAGCAAGATGTGTGGTGACAAACCATTTAAGTACAGTAACATTGAGGAACTAAACAATAGTAACACTGGTGCATCTCCAACAACATTGGAAGAGTATCCTTACTCTGAGAATCTCTACACTTCACAAGGCGGAACCTTTACAGAGGATATTGAGATTGCCATCAACGACTCTAAGGAGTGCTATCTCTTCACTGGAGACGAGACAAGATGGAATGTAGCACCAACTACGGCAATGGAGCATCGCTACTATGCCTACTACCTGATGGATATCAGTCTCATCGTTAAGGACTACAAGGCTAAGTGCGAGTTGACCAAACTCTACGACAATACCTGTTACAACCTTGATGGAGCCGACACTGATAAGCCAATGTACGGTGGTAAGTTTGTCGCACTTGATGCTGAAACTGGAAAGAAAATACCTACAGGCAATGCATATCTGACTGTTCCTATGATGCGTCAGGCACTCGTTGAGGCACTCGAAGCTCCAAATGTGAAAGCTACTGGCAAGGAAGTGCTTTACCTCGACTATACCGACCTTTATTCTATTCATATTCCAGAAAAGGCTAAAATGGATGAAATGAAGTCGGAACTGAACCCGAACTGTCTGATCTACTTCCCAGAGCGTTCAAGCTACAATGAAGACAACTATATTCAGAAGACAAAGAGTGGTGACTTCCGCGCTTGCAAGAACATTGTCATTACTGACCGCCAGCCGTTCTATGCACCGTATAAGATTACAGTTCCTAATGAGAACTATGCAACTTACAAGCGAGAGATAACCATCCCTAAGAATGGTAAGGTTGCTCATGCTTCTATCATCCTTCCATTTACTCTCTCTCTTGAGAATGGTGTACATACCAATACTACAGATGACAAATGCTCGTTCATGGTTACAAAGATGCGCCCAACCAACTGTTTGGTTTTGGAGAATGAAGAGACTGCCTCAGCTCGAAACTACTATGCTTCAGCTAAATTCGACGCCGTAGGAGGCAATAGTACCGAGGCTAACGTACCATACATGGTTGAGGTTATCAATGCTCCTGAAGACGGCAATATCTCTTTTATTGCTACACAATATGGTTCAGACGTAATGGCAACCAAGAGTACACTGGTCGAGCCTAAGTACACCTACCCAGGCGAAAAGGCTACAGGAACGATAGCTGGAACAACTTACAACTTCAGCAACTTTGGCTCTTATGCTGGTAAGAAGATAGACAGACAGACTGCTGATGTATTCTACTTCTCAGGGAATATGTTCCTCAGTTCAAGAAATCTCCTTCCATCATATCCGTATGTTTATGTTTATCCTTTCCGTGCTTACTATCTCTATAACAGAAGTAGTCAGGGAAGTAAGGAGATGATTGGCTTTGATGTAATTACGGACGATGTAGACTGGGGGACAACAGGCATCACCGAAGTCACTCGTGAGGCAGACCTTGTTCTCCAGACTGGCAAGGGATACATTACAGCAACAGCAACTAAGCCTGCACATTTCAACGTCTACAATGCAAACGGCATGAAGGTTGAAGCTGTAACGCTCAATGCTGGCGAAAGCAGAATGATGACACTGCCAGCAGGTCTCTATGTTATTAACGGAACAAAGGTTATTGTAAACTAAAAAAAGAAAAATCATGAAAAGAACATATATTCCACCCAAGACATGGGAAGTCTTGGTTTCACCAGAACTGCATCTATTAGCTGGTAGCGGTGGCACAAATGACCATGCTGATAGCAAAGAAAATCTTCTAATGAATGAAGAGTATGAAGATGACATCTCTTTCAACCCACCTTGGGAAAGGGTGAAAGGTGTTTGGGACGATTGATAACCTAAGAAAATGATGAGGGTGTGCCAAAACTAAAATACCCATTCCTAAATGTAACAGTTTGAAACAACGATAATAAAAAAGCCATATTTACCCTCTATATTCAAGGTAAATATGGCTTATTTTTATATTAATCAGAGTAATTTCGTTACAAATTAAAAGTTAAAGCCTCTAAAAATTGAGTTTTGATACTCCCCCTTCTAATACCTTAATTCCGCAGCATAAATTCTTGTAAGAACTCCAAGTGTCTGAGAAA
>CAMUQM010000071.1 GCA_947095945.1 uncultured Prevotella sp. | reverse complement strand
CTTATCCAAATCCTGTAAAACCGGGTTATACTGGACCTATTACGATTGTTGGTTTGTCACAGAATGTAGATGTAAAGATTGTAACCACGAATGGAGTTCTAGTCGCAGAAGGTACCAGTAATGGTGGGTCTTTCGTCTGGGATGGCAAGGATAAGAACGGAAAACGTGTTGCATCGGGGGTTTATATGGTTGAAAGTGCAGATGAAGACGGCAACAATGGTGTTGTTTGTAAGGTGGCGATTGTGAGATAGACCAGGAATATTTATGATTTTACTATAATAAACAACTAAAATGATGTATTATCAATAGGGTACATGATGAAAGAGAGAGTACATTGGATAGATATGCTACGAGGTTTCTGTATGTTATCTATATTACTGGATCATACAGAAATCTATTATACAGGAGGTAATCTTATTCCTTATGATTGGTATGTTTCGAATGTTCTAATCGTCTTTTTCTTTCTGTCAGGATACCTAATGTACAAACAGCAAGGCTTTTCTTTGAGTGGTAAGATGTTTTCAATAGTGCGTAGTTTACTTCTTCCTTATTTTCTATTTACTATAGTTTTGGCACTTCCGAAAGCCTTAGTACATGGTCATAGTATAGACTGGGAGAGTTTATTATTACCTATCTTGACAGGTCGAGCCTCTTGGTTTATAGCTACCTTGATAGTATCTGAAACTGTTTTTAGCTTTTTCTTGTGGATAACTCGTGGAAAAGTTATTCCCTTATTCCTTCTCTCGTTTTGTGCTTTAGTTGGTTCAGTACTTTTAACGAAGCAATCCACTGATTATCATTGGTGTATCAACAATGCCCTGCAGGCAGTCTTTTTCCTTTATATCGGATGGTTTTATCAATGTCGAAAAGAACTTTTCAACCGTATCAACACACCATTATACACATCATTTCTCTTTATATCCCTTATAATAATAAAAGGTTATGCAATGTACAAAGGGGTGCATACGATGATATACCCAATGGGTATAGACTCTTATTTCCTATTCTTTCTTGATATGTTGACGAGCATATTTTTACTTGTAAATATTTGTAAGCAGTTGCCAAGGTTTATGCTGTTAGAATGGGTTGGAGCGCATAGTATTGTTTATTATTTCGTCTGTGGAGGTGTTCCTCTTTGCTTATCTTTAGCACTTCAGAAGGTGGGGTTAGACTATCATGGGGCTTACTATAGTGTACTGATAGCCTATGCTTTAGTCTGTATAGTGTCAAGCGGTATTGTAGCAATCGTCTATCGCTACTTACCATTTATGTTAGGAAAGAGGTATTAGCTCCGTTTTAACGAAGAGATAACAAACAGAAAGCAGCTAAAATCGTTGCTTCTAAAGGCAGAGAAAGCTGGCTGTGATGATGTATGGTATGCTGAAGATGACCAAGTAAAACGGATAAAATGAAATAAAAGATAGCTGAAATCTCCTTTCTTCATGTCTTCACTACCCTCTTGGTAGTACTCGGGGATTCCTTTTTTAGCCCAAGAGTCCGATAGTCGATTGGCTTTATCAATTCCATGTTTCCCTTTTCTTTTTATGCGCTTTCTTGATAATGAGAAAACAGCCTTCTTAGTATTCCTGTTTGCGTTTGTAGTATCAGTTATCGGTTTACGCGTAAATAAAAGCCCTCTCATGGATTTATTCTTTGCAATGGATGGTGTTCTTATGTCAGTTGCTTTGTCACGCTTATACGCAAAATATGGGCTTCGTTTCCTTAATCATCTCTCTCCTGCTTCTTATACTATCTATCTTTATCATGGAATCTTTCAAGCATTGAGTTTACAAATACTTATGCGATTCACCCATTTTGATATAGGTTTTTATATTATTCTCGCTTTCTTATCAGGCGTTTATGGCTCTTTCTTGGTCTATAAGCTGCTTTATCGTTGTCGTAACAGCCGTTTGGGACGTATCTTAGTATTGATTTCTGGTATTTCTGTATCTTAGCAGATAGTAAGCTGTATTGGCTGAAAAGTAGTCTTAAAAACGCTTCAGAAGATTCTTTTTCCCCATTGTCAGCAGATAATTTATTACTCAGCACATGTCGTGCTGATGGTCCGCACCAATGGTGTTGATGGTTCGCACCAATGGTGCGGAGCGTTCTCTATTATGAAATTGATATAATAAAAGCACCCTCATCAATCCTTAACCTTAAGACGGTTGGGGATAGATGAGGGTGTTTATCGTATTGATAGGTTTTATTAAACCAGTCTTTTATTTCCTTATGTTTCTACTGAGCAGCGTTGAGAAGTTCATTAGGCAGTGAGATGTCAAGACTGCGAGCACGTTCGATGTTACGTCTCTTTATCTTGCGCTGAGCATCAGCTTTCTGTTTTGTTATGGCTGCTGGCTTCTGCTTGTAGAGTGGGAGTTGACGTGGATTCCACGTTCCCTGCACGTCACGCTTTGCCTTACATTCGATAGACTTCGGGTAATAATAAACCGCTTCGGGCTGTCGTTGGGCAGTATAATCACCTGTATCCCATTTTCCATTGTCGTTATCATCAACGATAAGACGGAGATAGTAGTTGCCCGGCTTTACGTAGTGGAAAGTTGCTTGGTTGCCTTTTGCATTCACCTCTTTCACTGGTTTATCGGTTTCATTGAGCAATTGCAGCAGACAGTTCTTACCTTCCATGTTCTGTAAGGTCATCACCAACGTACTATATTCGTCCATTGATGGGATACGGACACCCTGCTTATACTTTGCAGAAACCTTACCATAGATGTCCGTAAAGGCTGCAGAATCGACCTCAAGACTGTATTCATGTCCCGGATCCCACGTACTCACCAGCTTCAAAGAACGAGGTTTTCCGGGTTCAGCACCAAACGTATACTTCGCTCGATACCATAGTGAGTCTATCTTTTCGTAGAGATGTATCTTGGAGGTGTCCGTCTTGGCAATTGGAGTAGGTAACTCAAACGTTGGATTTTGGTCAGGATCCATTTGCGAAGAAACATTATATTTAACCTCCAAAGGAGTGATAGGCATCTCCGTTTCGAAGTCTTTGCCACGTTCTTTAGCCTTCTCCTGCTTCTTTTTCCATTTGTCGTATTCCTCTTGCTGTTGCTTCAAACGCTTTGCGTAAGGTATCTTTGAGAGTATCTCTAACGTATCTGTCTTAGGAACAAGATTACCCATACTGTCCGTCATGTTATAAATCATCTGCATACGCAGTGTGTCTTGGTTGATGAGGGCAGTATCACGAAGCCAATAAATGATAGTGTCTTGATTCAGACTTGGCTCTGTTATGAACGCATCTTTAGCATTGAAATTGAGTCCTGTTATCTGTGGAAGGTCGGCATCACCATAGCTGAAGAAGAGTGTAAAGTGGTTTGGTTCTTTGCGTTCAGACTTGAGGAAGAACCGGTCTGTTTGTGTGGCTGTAAAGGAGTTCAGCACCACGTCATCGGGTAGGAAGTGGGTGTAAGGAACCTGCTTGATATCCTTGATGTGCAAGGAGTCAATCCAAAGTGTGTCTTGTCGTATGTCTGGCTTCCATGATGGCATAATAACTTCGGGCGTGAAAGCTAACTTCTCGCTCTTCTGATTGTACATATAGTTGCCATCCATGTCCTGCAGTGCATAGATACGATAGTCTCCCTTGGCAACACCTCGTATGACAAAACGACCACGACTATCGGTACGTGAGACACGTAGCATAGGCTGTTTCTCAAAAGCAGTGTCGTTCTGATTGCTGTAAAGTCCCACGAGAATACCCTTTACAGGCTCTAAATTCTCAGCTTCTAATACATAACCAGCTACTTCAAGTGTATCAATATGGTCGCCAGTAGAGAAACTATAGGTGTAGTTTCCTAATGGGTTACCCTCGTTGTTGTCAGTGATAGCATCAGAGAAGTCAATGGTATAGGTCGTATTTGGCTGTAACTTATCTTGCAAAGTGACGGTGATACGCTTACCAGTAGCCTTGATTTCAGGGGCTTCAATCTGTGGGGGAGAGACAACAACTTTCTCCGATGCATTCTCCAACTTGATGAACTCGCTGAAATAGATATTCACCTTCTTGCTGTTTACATCTGTTGCTCGTTCAGTAGGGGAGGCACCCAACACTCTTGGAGGAGTCTCATCATACCATCCACCATCAGGTTGTCCCATCTTAGCACAGGACACAAGGAGGAAAAGCAATAGGGAAGAAAGATAAAACGGTAAGGCGTTTGGTTGGTAAAACGCCGAAAGGCAATGGCTAATCTTAGCTGAAAAGCCATCCTTTCCATCCATATTATTAGGGCAATATCTTTGTTTTATCTTCTTCATATCGCTGTTTTACTTTTTTACCTTATATACCTTTTAAGTTTGTCTTACCGTTTCAGCATCTTGCTTTGTTACCTTTTACTGGTTCATACTCAGCAATTCTTCAAGGTTGTTACGGCTGTTTGAAAGGCGTGGAATCTTATGTTGACCGCCGAGCTTACCCTTTATCTTGAGCCAGTCATTGAAGAGGTCCTTGCGTGCAACGATGATTTCGAGCGGCTGAAGGGTAATGTTATGGAAGCGTTTTGCCTCATAGTCAGAGTTGACTTCCTGTAGTTTATCATCGAGTACCTTAGCAAACTCTTCAAGTGAAGATGGTTCCTTTGCAAACTCAATGAGCCATTGATGACGGCATTTAGCCTTTGCATCCATATACATTGGGGCTGCGGTGTAATCAGATATCTGCGCACCAGTAGCTTTGCAAGCAGCCTCAAGTCCCTTCTCAGCATTGTCCATGATAAGCTCCTCACCAAAGGCATTGATGAAGTATTTGGTTCTTCCTGTGATAACGAACTTATAAGGATTGGTCGAAGTAAACTGTACTGTGTCTCCAATCTCATATCTCCAAAGTCCGCAAGCAGTACTGATAAGCATCGCATAGTTGCGGCCAATCTCTACACCTGACAATGGAACAATGTTTGGATGTTCGCTCTCAAACTCGTCCATAGGTAGGAATTCGTAGAAGACACCATAGTCGAGCATAAGCGACATACTGCTGTCTGTCGGGTCGTCTTGTATTCCAAAGAAGCCCTCAGAAGCGTTGTAAGTCTCCATATAGTTCATTCCCTGCTTGGTGATGAGCTGTTCATACTGCTCGCGATAAGGCGTAAAGGGAATACCACCGTGGAAGAATACCTCCAGATTAGGCCATACCTCCTCCAAATGCTTCTTACCACTTAGTTCCATTACACGCACCAATACAGAGAGCATCCATGATGGAACGCCCGATATATTAGTGATATTCTGGTTCAGTGTTTCGTGTGCAATCCGATCGCGTTTTACCTCAAAGTCGCTCAGAAGAGCAGTCTCTTTCTTAGGTACACGACACAAGTTTACGAGTGGATTGATATTCTCGATGAGGATGGCACTGAGGTCACCAACAAGCGAGTTATACAGATTATAATTCGGAGAATGACTACCACCTAAGATGAGTCCTTTGCCATTGAAGAGGCGACTTTCTGGGTGATTGCTAAGGTAGTAGGCGATAACATCCTTTCCACCTTGATAATGAATTGTCTGCAATCCCTCGTGGGAAATAGGAATAAACTTACTCTTATCGTTGGTTGTACCTGATGATTTAGCATACCATCTTACCTGTCCCGGCCACAGAATATTACGTTCTCCATGGCGCATACGATCGATATCGCTCTTTAGTTCTTCGTAGGTATTGACAGGTATGTTCTGTACAAAATCCTCATATGACTTAATCGTTGAGAATAGGTGTTTACGACCATATTCGGTGTCTTTTGCCCGCTCAACGAGGTATTGCATGACTTCCCGCTGGATAGTCTCTCCATCCGTGACGTAGCGCTCAAGCTCCCTGCGGCGCGGCTGGAAGTACAATTTGTTTACTATCTTAGTAAGACTCATTCAAATTTCTCTGGTTGATTAAATTGCAAAATTACGCCAAAAAAGCTAAATTGATAACCTTTTTCTATATTTTAACACTGCTTTCAAGCCCTTGGAAAGCCCTTTTTCAGTATTCTCTACATGATAGATGATGGAATGTTTCACCCTTTTTTGACTTCTACTTTTAGCCCCCTTTCTAAATTATTTTCATGAAAAAAAATATTTCTTGTCGTGAAAATAAATATTTCTTTTCATGAAAATAATTCTTTTTCTTCATGTAAGTAATTCGCTCAGAAGGGTAGGGTAGTTGTTTACTCATACTTTTTACTAACTTTGCAGCTCATATCTTCGATTTCTATTTGCCGTTATTAGCCTCTTTATTTATGCTTAATAAAGTTGGAATCTGCCCCCGTTTTCGTACTCTTTGTTTAATTATAGTCTATTTAATATTAAATTATAGTCTATAAATTAATTATCAGTAGATTTTCTATCTATCCTCATCCCTCTTTTTATTTGCACTCCCCTCCCTTCGGAGG
This sequence comes from uncultured Prevotella sp., assembly GCA_947095945.1. Classification (GTDB taxonomy): domain Bacteria; phylum Bacteroidota; class Bacteroidia; order Bacteroidales; family Bacteroidaceae; genus Prevotella. Next base: position 2,755 of record CAMUQM010000071.1, on the reverse strand, counting down.
GGTAGGGGGAGGCTTCTTCTTTTTTAATGTGCTTCCAGCCAGTTCTTGCCCCATCCAGCATCAGCTGTCAAAGGAACATTCAATGGATAGGCGTTTTGCATCTCCTCAATAACAATGCGTTCCACCTGTTCGCGCTCCTCTGGATAGACAGAGAAGTTTAGTTCGTCATGCACTTGAAGAATCATCTTAGAGCGGATACCTTCTTTCTTGAAGCGTTCCCAGATACGAACCATTGCCACCTTGATAATATCAGCCTCTGTTCCTTGTATCGGAGCATTGATAGCATTACGCTCAGCAAAACCGCGTACAGTGGCGTTACGGCTGTTGATATCAGCGAGATAGCGGCGGCGATGGAAGAGCGTTTCTGCGTAACCCTTGGCTCTTGCCTCCTCTTTCGCTTGTTCCATGTAGGCTTGTACCTTAGGGAAGGTACGGAAATAGCCTTCTATCAGCTCTTTTGCCTCACTATTTGGAATGTCCATACGCTGGGCAAGTCCGTAGGTAGTAATACCATATATAATACCGAAATTGGCTTGTTTAGCCTTCTTTCGCTGTGCATCAGTCACCTTATCTATATCTACATGCCATATCTTTGCAGCTGTTGCACGGTGGATGTCATGACCTTCACGGAACGCCTCCATCATGTTCTCATCTTCTGAGAGGTGTGCCATAATACGCAGTTCTATCTGACTATAATCTGCAGAGAAGAACAAGCAGCCCTCTTCTGGTATGAAGCACTTACGTATCTCCTTGCCATCGTCGGTACGCACAGGGATATTCTGCAGGTTAGGGTCACTCGAAGAGAGTCGACCAGTGGCTGTCAGTGCCTGATTAAACGATGTGTGGATATGTCCTGTACGTGGATTAATCAGCTTTGGAAGAGCATCGATATAGGTACTGAGAAGCTTCTTCATACCTCTGTAATTGAGTATGTTACGTACGATAGGATTCTTGCTTTCAAGGCTTTGCAATACCTCCTCGCTCGTAACATATTGTCCTGTCTTCGTCTTCTTAGGCTTATCAAGAATCTGCATTTTGCCAAAGAGGATATCACCCACTTGTTTTGGACTTGATATATTGAATTCTTCTCCTGCCTCTTTGTATATTTCCTGTTCGTATTGTTTCATACGCTCAGTGAATATCTTTGACGTATCTTGCAGTGCTTCAGTGTCTAAGCACACGCCATTTAGCTCCATATCAGCTAATACACGCACCAAAGGCATCTCAATATTCCAGAAGAGTTCTTCCACTCCAAGCTCCTTCAAACGTGGCTCAAGTACGTTTTTCAGACGTAAGGTGATGTCGGCATCCTCGGCAGCATACTCATAGATATCAGTAGGGGAGAGGTCGCGCATATTCTTCTGCTTCTTTCCTTTCGGACCGAGCAGTTCTTCAATGTGGATTGTTTGATAGCCGAGTAAGGTCTCAGCCATGTAGTCCATATTATGATGTAACTCCGGCTGAATGAGGTAGTGAGCAATCATTGTGTCGAACATCTTACCTTGTAGCGTTATGCCATATCTGCTCAACACTTCGTAATCATATTTTATGTTCTGCCCAATTTTCATTATTTTGTCGCTTTCGTACAATGGTTTGAAAATTTGGACATATTTTATTGCCTCCTCATTGTTGGCAGGGATGGGAACATAAAAAGCCTTGTTTTCTTCGACAGAGAAGCTCAAACCAACCAATTCAGCACTAATTGCATCCGTGGAAGTGGTTTCTGTATCTATACTTACGTACTCTTTTGTAATAAAAAAGTCACAAAGTTTGTGTAATTCCTCCTCATTCTCAACGAGTTTGTATTCATGTTGGGTCGTTTTTATGCTCTCAAATTTCGCATTTTTCGGCTCATCTGACTCGTTGGTCGCGTTTTCTGCAAATAAATCAAGCTGATTATTGTCTGCTTTTGGCTTTACTTCACTTTTGTTAAGAAACTTGTTAATAAGTGTCTTAAACTCTAATTCTTCAAATATCGCACGCAATTTGGTTTCGTCAGGTTCCTCAATCTTGAGTTTATCCAATTCAAGATTCATTGGAACATCTGTTCGGATCGTTGCGAGGAACTTTGACATTTTAATATCTTCAACGGCATTCTCAACTTTCTCACGCAGTTTACCCTTTATCTCATTAGTATGTTCGAGCATGTTATCAATACTTCCAAACTGATTGATTAACTTGGCTGCAGTTTTCTCTCCAACACCAGGACAACCGGGAAAGTTATCTGCTGAGTCGCCCATCAATGCCAAAAGGTCGATGACTTGGGCTGGGGTAGGGATGCCATACTTTGCTTCTACCTCCTTTTCTCCCAATATTTCGTATCCGCCACCATAGCGAGGACGATACATAAAGACGTTAGGACCAATGAGTTGACCATAGTCTTTATCGGGTGTAAGCATAAAAGTATCGATTCCATCGGCACCAAAGCGCGTTGCTACTGTACCGATAATATCGTCTGCTTCGAAGCCATCTACCTGCAAAATTGGAATGCGCATAGCCTCAAGTACTTGCTTGATAAGCGGCACAGAAAGCTTGATATCTTCTGGTGTTTCCTCGCGTTGTGCCTTATATTCAGGGAATACGTCATGACGAAAAGTCTTTCCATGATCGAAAGCAACGCCAATATGTGTAGGCTTCTCCTTTGTAAGCACCTCGTTCAGTGTGTTGCAAAAGCCCATAACAGCAGACGTATTGAGTCCTTTAGAGTTGATTCGTGGACTTTTGATGAATGCGTAGTATGAACGATAGATGAGCG
>CAMUQM010000070.1 GCA_947095945.1 uncultured Prevotella sp. | reverse complement strand
GTGGTGCTTGTGTAGCTGCATGTAAGAATGGTTCTGCTATGCTCTTCGTTTCATCAAAGGTTAGCCAGTTAGCTCTCTTGCCACAGGGTAAGCCTGAGGCTGCTAAACGTGCTAAGGCAATGGTTGCTAAGATGGATGAGGTTGGCTTCGGTAACTGTACTAACACACGTGCTTGTGAGGCTGTTTGTCCAAAGAACGAGAAGATTGCTAATATCGCTCGTTTGAACCGTGAGTTCATCAAGGCAAAGTTTGCTGATTAATCATAAGCAACTGGTAGTTGTTATTTAGACTGCTGCCAAGCTTATTCTTAAATAGAAAATCCCATAGCTCTGTATAGGAGTTGTGGGATTTTTTGTTTGTATAAGCGTTTAGGCTGGTAGGGGGTATAACCCATATTTGTTACCTGTATTGTTTACTTTAAATTGAATTTTGTTTATATTTGCAGTGTTATATTAACTATTTGAATGAAAGAAAGTTTGCTTATGAGAAGGATTTTAATTTTAGTCATGTTTTCTATTGTCATGTTTTCATGTCTCGTAGCTTGCTCAAGGGCTTCCTTTGTAGAAGATAAAGCCATTGCTTCTGATGCTTCATTTAAAGTAAAGCAAATTACAGAATTGTTTAAGAATTATGGTTGGAAATTAGATACGACCATCAAAGAGACAGAAAGAAACCGAATGATTCTAAAGATGGACTATAATGAAGTAAAAGCTTTCTTAGAAGAAATGAAGAAGGGGAGTGCTGCAGAATCCTCAGACAGAGTAAAAATGTGATATTGTCAGCATTGTATTGATTAGAATAGCAAGAGAATATAGCATTGAAACAAGTATAAGGAATGACTTATAATCTATGAATCTCTCGCTTTATCAGTCAAATTAAACAATCTATTTCAAGTTCTTTTCATGAAGAAAAATATTTATTTACGTGAACAGAAAAATTTATTTTCATGAAGAAAAATATTTTTTTTCATGAAAATAATTCGAACAAGGCGTAAAGTTGTTGTTTTATAACAGCTCTACGCCTTTTGTATTCAGTCTTTTCAGCGTTTTATTTTGTACTTTCTTAAAGCGAAATAGAGGAGAGATTAGATTACAACTGTCCAGCCTCAACCTGCAAGACAATGCGCTCTACAAGTCTGTCCGCTCCATTTGGCTCGTATCGTTTCTTCAAACTACTGCCGAAAGCCCAAGCAAAAGCCTGATAGAAACCAGCTCGCACAGGACCGAGGAAAGCTTGTACAAGTTCGTATGAGGTTGAATTACACTCACGGTCGATGAGCTTGATAAGCAGTTTACCTTGCGTGAAGGTTAGTTTCTTCATACGTGGCTTGTAGGTGTTCCAAATTTCTTTCTCCACCTTCTTCATGTGTTCGTCACGCTCTTTCTTAGAAGGAATTGTCTCAAGATAAGCACCTGTTTCCAGAATAATCTGGTTACATTCCTTGGCTATTGGCAACACCTTTTTGATGTTATAAACCAATCGATAGTAAGCTGTTTCCTGAGACTTATTCTTGAATTCGAGGGGAGGAAAGATGTAAACTTTGTTTGTTCTGACATATTGGATGCTATCGGCTCCCACCTTTGCTTTGCCAATGTGAACCATAGGCACAAACGTAGGAGAATCCATATCTACCACTCGATCTTCGGGATTGATATGGTCTTGCGCAGTTGCAGCTGTAGAAAGCAACAGTAGCGTTCCAAGTGTGAAAAGCAATCGTTTACCCATAACTGATTTATTACACAGCCTTTTCGGCATGCGCAGTTTACATTTTGCAAAAGTAGCGATTATTTCTGAAGTGTGTTAGGATTTTAATAATAATTTGTCATTTCCCCCTATTAAACGTTTATGTGTACGAATGTTATTCTCTAATAACGCTATGGTTCTGAGGTCGTTTTAGGTAATGTGATAGGGTCGTAGAATGAATTTATCATTGTTTATATAGAAGCTGATTTTATAGTCGTACTTATCAAAATGTCAGTTTTGTTCCTTCTTATTTTGTTATATCTATCCCTTCGGCTTGCGATATGAAGCTAAAGAAAGTTAAACGCCTTGTTTTTGTTTATGCTATTTGTGAAAGCTATCAATATTTTTCCTACTTTTGTCATACAAACCATTGCGCAGAACACAAGGCTCACGGAATAGGTCTATTACCTTAGTTTTAGCAGGGTTACTATGGTTCAATCCGCTATATGAAATTCTGTGTGTATTAGCTGCAGGCTATATTAGCCCCTTTTATGATTCAAGTTTATCCTTAAAAAAGAACGAAATAAAACATATATCGAAATGAAGAAAATGCTGTTGTGTACCTGTCTGTTTGTCCTCTCTTTGGGCGTAAGCGCACAGGACAACCACGGTTATGGAATCGATGAGAGTCGGTTTAAGTCACTTGCAGAAGAGATAGCACACCTAAAGAAAAGCAATGATATGTTTAATGTCTACATCAACTATGCTGCCAATGTGCAGGTTGTTTCGGATGCAGACCACCAGTGGAGTGCAGGCTTCACGAATAAGCACCTCCGTTTAGAAGTTAAAGGTAATCTAACCGATAGGCTCTACTATCGTTTGTGCCATCGTTTGAACAACTCGACAGAGGCAAGGAGTGAGGATAATCTTGCTAAGGCAACCGACATTATGATGATTGGTTATAAATTCTCTGATAAGTTTCGTCTTGAAGCTGGAAAGGTATGTCAGAGTCTTGGTGGTTTTGAAGTTGATGAGAATCCAGTTTATATCTATCAATTTTCGGATATGACAGGCTCTATGGATTGTTATATGACAGGTGTTACAGCCTCTTATAGACCTATTCCATCACAGGAGTTCGTACTCGGTATCACTAATTCTCACAATGAGAAGTTCGGTGAGGTATATGGTAATAATGCCGTATCTATCGAGGGTGACGGCACACATAGTAGGGTATTAGAGAAGCCGCGTAACCCTCTTGCTTATTGTTTGAACTGGAATGGAAGTTTTCTGAACGACAAACTGCATACGCGTTGGTCGTGGGGACTGCAGGGAGAGGCACAGCATAAGTATAGTCGTATTCTCATCTTAGGACAGAAACTGCAGTTAGACCGATTGCAATGTTACTTTGATTACATGGCTCAAAATGATGGTGTTGACCGCTTGGGTATTGCGACAAACGAGCTTAGCAGTTCTTTCTCTGGATATACTGGTAATGTATGGATGAGCGATGTACATTATAATTCTTTTGTGACAAAGCTTAACTGGCAGTTTGTTCCACGTTGGAATGTGATGCTGAAAGGAATGTACGAGACGGCAAGTGTCACAAAGATTGAACGTTTCAAAGACTTCCGCAAGAGCTATGGCTATATAGGTAGTGTCGAGTATTATCCAGTCAAGACTCAAGACCTCCGTGTCTTCTTAGCCTATGTGGGTAAGAAAGTAACCTATAAGGATGATGTTGGCTTAGATAAGTACAATACTAATCGCATCGAATTGGGCTTTATGTATAGAATTAAAGCCTATTGAAAAGAGGAAAGGAAAAAGTAAGAAAGATACTGAAAGAAAGTCTAAATCAATAAAAGAAACAGATAATTCTCTTCCGTTAGTGAAAGAGATCAACGCTAACTTTATAAAATTAAAATCATGGAAGAAAAGAAATTTCGTGTAGAAAGCGACCTCTTAGGTGAACTTCAAGTACCAGAAGAGGCTTATTATGGTGTGCAGACACAGCGAGCTATCAACAACTATCACATTTCTCGCAAGCGTATGTGTGATTATCCAGACTATGTTGTTGCGATTGCTTATGTCAAGTTGGCTGCCGTAGAGACCAACCGCCAGCTCGGTGAAATCAGTGACGAGGTGGCTGATGCGATGGCTCAGGCATGCCGTGAGATTATTGATGGCAAGATGCACGAGGACTTCGTAACCGATATGGTACAGGGAGGTGCGGGTACATCAGTTAATATGAATGCCAATGAGGTTATTGCCAATCGTGCCTGTGAGATTATGGGCCATAAGAAAGGTGAGTTCCAATACTGTTCGCCTAATGACCACGCCAACTGCGGTCAGTCAACGAATGACGTCTACCCGACAACGATCCGCCTGACATTCATCCTCCTGAATAAGAAGCTGACTGCCTCTTTGAGCCAGCTAATTGCAGCATTCCGCAGAAAGGGAGAAGAGTTCAAGGATGTTATCAAGATGGGACGTACACAGCTGCAAGATGCTGTTCCTATGACAAGCGGTCAGGAGTTCAATGCTTTTGCTAATACGTTGGAAGAAGAAATTGCCAACCTCAATCGCAATGCTGCCCTCCTACATGAAATCAATATGGGTGGTACCGCCATCGGAACAGGTCTGAATGCCGCTCCCGGTTTCCCAAGGATTTGTGCAGAAAAGCTTAGTGAGCTTACAGGTATGGAGTTCTTTGCTGGCACCGACCTTGTTGAGGCAACTCCTGATACTGGTGCTTACGTAAGCTATTCAAGTGCTCTGAAACGTTTGGCTGTTAAGCTTTCTAAGATCTGTAACGACCTTCGCCTGATGGCTTCTGGTCCTCGTTGTGGCTTGAATGAAATCAATCTTCCACCGATGGCACCGGGTTCAAGTATTATGCCGGGCAAGGTAAACCCAGTTATTCCAGAGGTAACCAACCAGACTTGTTTCAAGGTAATTGGAAATGATACAACCGTAATGATTGCTGCTGAGGCTGGACAATTGCAGCTGAACGTGATGGAGCCTATCATTACAGAATGTCTTATTGAGGATCTCACTTGGTTGCCAAATGCTATGGATACTCTTCGTGAGAAGTGTATCGATGGTATCACGGTGAATAAGGAACGCTGTCTTGAGATGGTTAAGCATTCTATCGGTATCGTTACAGCACTGAATCCATACATCGGATATAAGAACAGCACTAAGATTGCTAAGGAAGCCCTTGAGACAGGTGGTTCTGTTTATGATCTCGTACTTGAACATAAACTGCTCTCTAAGGAGAAACTTGATGCAATCTTGTCACCAGATCATATGCTTGCACCAGAGGAAAGAATCAAATAATATGTTTGTTTACTGCGGTGTAGTGTAGCAGAACAAAAATGCTTTCTGCACGCTAACAATATTGAAGATGCTGTACCCATGCCTTGGATACAGCATCTTTTTTTCTATGATAGATTATGGAACTCGTCTTATATACCACTGATAAGACTCTTTCTGAAGCCTAAAACCGATGCTTCTGGTTGTTCTTTTTTCTCTGATAAGTGTGCTTTCTTTGAATTATCTTCATGAAAATAATAATTTTTCTTCATGAAAAGAAATATTTTTTTTCATGAAAATAATTCTTTCTTCTCGTGAAAATAATTTGTGATGTTTAATCTACTGTTAGTGTAGGTATTTGTTGTTTGTTGCTTTGTTTGCTCTCATGCTACAGTTTGTTTACCAATAAAAAGCAACGTAAATTTGCCAATCTACCTTTTTTTTAGTATTTTTGCACGTTTAAGATTAGGAAAATAACGAATTAAAAAATACTAAATGTCATCAGTTCAGATAAAGAGGGTCGAAACGAAGAAAGACCTAAAAGCTTTCATAGAGTTTCATTATGACCTCTACGAGGGTAATCAGTATGATGCCCCCAACCTCTATAGCGATGAGTTGAATACGCTGTCAAGAGACAAGAATGCTGCTTTTGACTTCTGCGAAGCTGAGTATTTCCTCGCCTTGAAGGAGGGGAAAGTGGTGGGGCGTGTTGCTGCCATCATCAATAATAAGGCAAACGAAAAATGGGACAAGAAGGATGTTCGCTTCGGCTGGATAGACTTCATCGATGATATCGAAGTAACAAGTGCTCTGTTGAAGGCTGTTGAAGACTACGGCAAAGAGAAGGGTATGACCTCTATCGTCGGTCCACTTGGTTTTACCGATATGGACCCAGAGGGAATGTTGACATGGGGTTTTGACCAGCTCGGCACTATGGCAACCATCTACAACTACGACTATTACCCACAGCACATGGAGAAACTTAGTGACTGGGAGAAGGATAATGACTATGTAGAGTATCGTCTTGATGTTCCGGAAACAGCTCCAGAGAAGTACACGAAGATTGCAGAGATGGTGGAGAAACGTTATAATCTCCATGCTCGTAAGCTGACCAAGAAGGAAATCTTCGAGGGTGGTTATGGCAAGAAACTCTTTGACTTAATCAACGTTACTTATGCTCATCTGTATGGTTTTTCGGAGTTGACTGACCGTCAGATAGACCAGTATGTCAAGATGTATTTCCCACTTGCTGATCTCGATCTCATTACCGTTATCGAGGATGGCAATAAGGATAACCAGTTAGTTGGTCTTGCTATTACGATTCCATCACTGACACGTGCATTGCAGAAATGTCGCCGTGGACGTCTTTTCCCATTCGGATGGTGGCATTTATTGCGCGCTATCAAGTTCCATAAGACAGAGGTTGTAGACCTTCTTTTGATAGGTGTTCTACCTGAATATCGTTCAAAGGGTGCTAATGCGCTTGTCTTTGCTGACCTTATTCCACGTTATGTGAAGTATGGCTTCAAATGGGGTGAAACCCATGTAGAGATGGAAACCAACGAAAGCGTACAGAGTCAGTGGGGACCGTTAGACCCAATTATGCACAAGAAGCGTAGATGCTATAGAAAGCAGATTGGGTGATGGATGTTGGTTGATGGGTGATGAATGTTAGGTGTTGGGTTATGATGGCAACCTCTTTCATGTGTTGCTTCTTTTTCAACACCTGCACCTTAGGACCTTTAAAAGGGCATTTGAACATAAGGGACGTAGTAATGGAATTATTTTATTATAGGCGTTTAGATGTTTATAGGGATGCTAAGCAGTTGGCTGTCAATATCAATGAAGTCTTAAAATCATTTCCTAAAGAAGAAAGATACGCATTGACAAGTCAATTACAGCGTGCCTCTACATCAGTTATGTTTAATATTGCAGAAGGCTTTGGTCGCTATAGTAGTAAAGAAAGAACACATTTCCTTGATATAGCTAATGGTTCTTTAATGGAGGTTTCAAGCCAAATAGAATTAGCTGAAGCCTATCATTACATTTCTACTACACAGCGGGAGGAATTTGATAACCAAATCCTTTCTATCGTAAAGCAACTTGCAGGTTTAAGAAAAGCCCTGTTACAGCCTTCCAATCCCTCATCGCTTAACACCAAATAAATGCATCATGATATCTTGCAATTAGTATCATCACACCCGTCAACACCCACCATATTAACAATTCATCACCACCCAACATTCACCACCCAACACCCACCATATTAACAATTCATCACCACCCAACACTCACCACCCAACACCCACCACATTAACAATTCATTAACACCCAATACTCACCACCCACCACCCAACACATGGACAATTCATCAACACCCAACACCCAACACCCAACACCCGTATCTTACACCGACGATAATATCCGACACCTATCGGATATGGAGCATGTACGTACCCGTCCGGGCATGTATATTGGTCGTTTGGGTGATGGTAAGTTGCCAGAAGATGGTATTTATGTACTCCTGAAGGAGGTCATTGATAACTCTATTGACGAGTTTAAGATGAATGCCGGCGACCGTATTGAGATTGATGTGGAGGATAATCTGCGTGTTAGCGTGCGTGACTATGGTCGTGGTATTCCGCAAGGTAAGCTCGTTGAGGCTGTATCAGTACTGAATACGGGTGGTAAGTATGACTCTAAGGCGTTCAAGAAGAGTGTCGGCTTGAATGGTGTCGGTGTCAAAGCGGTTAACGCTCTTAGCTCTCATTTTGAGGTAAAGAGCTTCCGTGACGGTAAGGTACGTGAACTATCGTTTGAGAAAGGTAACATCCAGAGCGACAAAACAAAGAAGTCTGCGGACGAGAACGGCACTTACATTTACTTTGAACCAGATGCAACGCTCTTCAAAAATTATAGCTTCCATGATGATATAGTAGAGGAGATGCTCCGTAACTATACCTATCTAAACACCGGATTGACGATTATGTACAATGGTCGTCGTATACTTAGTCGACATGGTTTGAAGGACCTTTTGACTGATAATATGACTGTTGATCCATTGTATCCGATTGTTCACATGAAGGGAGAGGATATTGAGATAGCTTTCACACATACCAATCAATATGGCGAGGAGTATTACTCTTTCGTGAATGGTCAGCATACAACGCAGGGCGGTACACACCAGACAGCCTTCAAAGAGCATATTGCCAAGACGATAAAAGAGTTCTTTGGCAAGTATGAGTATGGTGATATCCGTAACGGATTGGTGGCTGCTATCGCTGTAAACGTTGAGGAACCTGTGTTTGAATCACAGACAAAGATTAAGTTAGGTTCTACACAGATGTCACCTGATGGAGAGTCTATCAACAAGTATGTGGGCGACTTTATCAAGACAAACGTCGATAACTACCTCCATATACACAAGGAAGACTTTACGGATATACTTGAGAATAAAATCAAGGAGACCGAACGCGAGCGTAAGGCGATGGCTGGTGTAACGAAGTTAGCACGTGAACGTGCGAAGAAAGCTAACCTGCATAATCGCAAGTTGCGTGACTGTCGTGTACACTATTGTGACGTAAAGAACAATCGAAAAGAGGAGAGTTCAATCTTTATTACAGAGGGTGATTCAGCCAGCGGAAGCATCACCAAGAGTCGTGATGTGAACACACAAGCAGTCTTCTCATTGCGTGGAAAGCCGCTTAACTGCTTTGGCTTGACAAAGAAGGTGGTGTATGAGAATGAGGAGTTTAATCTCCTTCAAGCTGCACTTGATATTGAGGACGGACTCGATTCACTGCGTTATAACAAGGTGATTGTGGCAACGGATGCCGATGTTGACGGTATGCATATCCGTTTACTCATTATAACTTTCTTCCTACAGTTCTTCCCAGAGCTGATTAAGAAAGGACACGTATATGTTCTTCAGACACCGCTCTTCCGTGTTCGTAACCGTCGCACGAAGATAAAGAACAAGGAGGTAATAGCCGAAGCAGATGCTCGTCGTGCCAAGGGTGAGAAGAAGAACGATTTTATCACACGCTATTGCTACTCTGAGGAGGAACGAATAGCTGCTATCAATGAGCTCGGTCCAGACCCAGAAATCACCCGATTCAAGGGACTTGGTGAGATTTCACCTGATGAATTTGCCCATTTCATCGGTCCAGATATGCGTTTGGAGCAGGTTACCTT
>CAMUQM010000069.1 GCA_947095945.1 uncultured Prevotella sp. | reverse complement strand
TCAACAGAGGTCGCAAAGAGTCCAATCGTATCCTTGATGCCCGAAGATGCAGGGCATATAAAATCAGCAAGGCAGAGATTTGGTTTGCCCGGAATAACTTTCTGCTGGCGTAACATAGGAACATGGGTACCGTTAATGATAATATCATCACCCTCGCTATTGGCCTCACATAGTGCATAGACAGCACGTGTATGGTACTTCCCTTCCATATCAGCCAACAAGTTCTCTGCTTCATTACGCAGTTCTTGTTGTGCATCTTTAGCCTTTCCATTCATTGACCACGCATAAAAGAAGTATGCCCAGTTGATGTAAGGAGAGACATCGCTGAGATTGTATGTTATAATCTTACTTTTGTTATCTACTTTATTTTTGTCCATTATGAATCATTTTTCATTTCGGAAAGTAATCCTTTCACCACGTATAGTGTTGTCAAACTCTCCATTGTTTAGTAGATGATGTCCATTACAGAAGGTATGTAAGATACGCCATTGATAGGTGTGTCCCATCATTGGACTCCATTTACATTTACTTTGAATACAATCTTCGTCTACTGTCCAAGGTTGGTTTGGTGAGACGATAGTGATGTCAGCTTTATATCCTTTACGTAAGAAGCCTCGTTGGTCTATGCGGAAGAGACGTGCTGGTGCGTGTGACATCAGCTCTACCATTTGCTCGGTTGTTAGTACTCCTTCGTCAACCAATTCAAGCATTGTGACAAGTGAAAACTGAATCATTGGCATACCTGATGCTGCCTTGGAGCAACCACCTTGCTTCTGTGCCAATAGGTGTGGGGCATGGTCGGTACCAATCACTGTGATACGTCCATCTGTGAGCGCCTGTCGAATAGCTGTTCGGTCAGTAGTCGTTTTCACAGAAGGGTTACACTTTATAAGCGCTTTCTTCGTAAGATAGTCTTCGTTAGAGAAAGCAATGTGTGCAATGACAGCCTCTAAAGTAATCCTTCCTTCATCTTCTGGCTGAGCACCCAATGATAGTTCTCTTGCTGTAGAGATATGTGCAATATGGAGTTGAGTCTTATATTTTCTTGCTAATTCCACAGCTAATAGCGAGGAAGCCCAGCAAGCCTCGTCGCTACGTATTTCCCAATGGTGTGTAATGTCAGGGTCCTCGCCAAAGCGTTCCTTGGCAGCTTTCATGTTTTCATTGATGATACCCGAATCCTCACAGTGTGTCATTACTGGGAGGTTTAGCTCTGCAGCAGTACGGAAGGTCTGTTCCAAGGCTTCACGTCTATCAACAAGCATATTACCAGTTGAGGCTCCCATAAAGAGTTTTATTCCGGGAATAGTGTGGACATCCAACTGAGAGAACAACTTATAATTAACATTTGTAGCACCAATGAAGAAGCTATAGTTTACATAACTTGATTGTTTTGCACGTTCCCACTTCTCTTGTAAAGCCTCCAGAGTTGTTGTCTGCGGGTTGGTGTTTGGCATTTCAAAGTAAGAGGTAACGCCACCGTATGCAGCAGCACGACTCTCACTTTCAATATCAGCCTTTTCCGTTAGTCCCGGCTCACGAAAGTGAACATGATCATCAATAACACCCGGTAAGACAAAGCACCCCGTGGCATTGACGATTTCGTCAAATATACCACGGGGTGTTTCGTTATTTTCTATAATCTCTATGATACAATCGTCCTCTATGATGAGCGAACCAATGAAGCTTCGCCCTTCGTTGACGATTGTTCCGCCTTGAATGAGTTTCCTCATATTTTCTTGCTGTTAGGGGTTGTTTGTTTTCTATTCTGAGATAATACTTAAGCCCGTATATAAATGTCTCAGAAGTAGTTGGACAGTTTTTTTACGCAAAGACTACTGAACAAAAGGGTGTGTAAGATTTACTCTGGAATAGAGTCGCCTGCCATCTCTGCAGGAGTTGGAGGCGCTACAGCTGCGTTAGGAGTTGTTCCTGCTGCATCAGTTAATCCTGCTGGGTCAACCATTCCATTCATTTCTTTTTGTGCTTGTAAGAAGTTTGTATAGAATGCTTTTATCTGTGGATTTTGCTTAAAGGTATCTGTTGCCTTTGTCATAATGTATTCAATCCATGATGGTAGCTGATTAATAGCATTGGTATACATATAATCATTCATCCATACAGGATAAGCATTAGGTGTTGTTTCATAGCTGATACGTGTAAGGAAACACCATGGACCAAGGATGTTGTTGAAGTTCTCTGTGATGAACTTAGTAAAGAGCTTGTCACCCTTGTCATACACGTTCAATGCTTTCTTGATAAGTTGAGCGTTCACAGTTTCTTCATCGTGACCATTCATAATGGCAGCACTCTCCTCGTGATCTATCTCTGCATATTGATTGCGGAGCTGTATGAATTTCGTCCAAAAATCATTTAGCTTGTCATTCAAAGGAGTACCACTGACACGCTGCTGTGTGTTGTCTAATTTAACGGTAATATCCCCTTTTTCAATGACAACAGGGAATTGTAGGTTGATATCGTCCATGAAAATTTGTGCAATCTTCGTGGAGTCAACAGTTCCATGAAAGGCAAACTGACCATGAACAACATCACATGAGTCTAAATCTATCAGCGAGTCAGCTTGGTCCGTTTTCAAATACAACTTCCTTCCATCCAAACTTGATACGTTGGATGTTCCCTGTATATTGAATGAGTTGGCACATGACGTAAACGCTATGAGCGTCAGAAGTGCGTAAAGAATTCTATTCATAGTTCATTAAACTGGTTCTGTTTCTTCTCTGACAAAATTACATTCTATAATTGAAGCCGAGAAACTTTTTTATTCAAATTAAAACTATCTCTAAGCTTTTAGCTTTTTTTAGGTGCTTGGACTTTCGCTCTCTTTTTTTAGTTCGTAGCTGATACGATGGGTAGTGTACATCTCAATGATAGCAGAAATGAGTAGGAGTATGACCCAATTGTGGTGGAAGATACTTACATAGCTGCCATAGCTATCCATTGATTCTGCAAATATAGGGCGAAGGAAATGGTAGGAATCTTCTATCATAAAGAATCCTGCAAGGATGAATCCCCAGCCTGCAAGGGTCATAATCTTGCGTAGGCGACGAATAGAAAGAGATGTACCAAGGTATCGCTGACGTGACTGCATAAGGGAAAATGCAACAGCACCAGCAAGCATTAGCCAACAGGCTATTGGTTGAATCAAAAGGAAAGCGTACAAGCCTGCACCTATAACCATTATGATTCCTCCCAAAAGGTAAATAATTGATTCGAGTTTATTCAGTTGTCTCATTTTTGGCTGTGTTTTCAGTTTGTTGCTCATCATCACTCAAAACGAAGATGTCCTCATCGTCAGCTTTCATAAAGTAACGTTCCCGAGCTACACGTGCAATTGCTTTCGGATCTGTTTTAAGTTCCTTAAGCTGTTGCGTGTCATGCTGGTATTGGCTGTTATACTTTTGGATTTCAGCTTTTAGGTCTTCAATCTGATAAGCATACTCTATGCGTTTCATAAAACTGTTCTCATCCAGTACGCCTACAATGAGTACGCCAAAGATGATGACGATATGAAACTTAAATCGACTAAAAAAATTGTAAATATGTCCGGTAATCTTACTCACTTCTTTACATTCTTTTTTGCAAAAGTAAGGAAAAGATTGCATATCGGCGCATTAAACATCTATATTTTTAGCAAATTAACAATTTAATTCTTCCTACCTTCCTCCTCTTTTCTTAACTTTTATTACCTTTGCATATACAATTAGATTTTAAAGTTATGGATGAATATATTGTTTCGGCGCGAAAGTACCGTCCTATGTCCTTTGACTCTGTCGTTGGACAACAGGCGTTGACTACTACGCTGAAGAATGCTGTGAAGAGTGGTAAACTGGCTCATGCTTACCTTTTCTGCGGTCCACGAGGTGTGGGTAAAACAACCTGTGCTCGTATTTTTGCGAAGGCTATTAACTGCGAACATCCTACGGCTGATGGTGAGGCTTGTAACGAGTGTGAGAGTTGTAAAGCGTTTGGAGAAGGACGAAGTTATAATATCTTCGAGTTAGATGCCGCCAGCAATAACTCTGTTGAGAATATCAAGTCATTGATGGAGCAGACCCGAATCCCGCCACAGGTAGGACGTTATAAGGTCTTTATCATTGACGAGGTTCACATGCTCTCAACAGCAGCTTTCAATGCTTTCCTTAAGACGTTGGAAGAACCACCCGCACATGTTATCTTCATCCTTGCAACAACTGAGAAACATAAGATTCTCCCAACGATTCTTTCTCGCTGTCAAATCTACGACTTCGAGCGTATGACAGTTCCAAACATCATCAACCATCTTAAAAGTGTTGCTGAGAAAGAGAATATACAGTTTGATGAAGAGGCACTGAGTGTTATTGCAGAGAAAGCTGATGGTGGAATGCGTGATGCACTCTCTATCTTCGACCAAGCAGCAAGTTTCTCACAAGGAAATATCACTTATCAGAAGGTGATAGAGGACTTGAATGTACTTGATGCTGAAAACTATTTTAATATCATCGATCTTGCTTTAGAGAATAAAGTTAGTGAGGTGATGGTACTCCTAAATACGGTTATCAATAAAGGTTTTGATGGTGGACATCTGATAAACGGACTGGCTTCTCATGTTCGTAACGTTTTGATGGCAAAGGATGCACAGACACTTCCTTTGCTTGAAGTTAGCGAACAGTTGCGCAATCGTTACCAACAGCAGGCACAAAAATGTCCTGTCAACTTCCTTTATACGGCACTGCAGATTATGAATCGCTGTGATGTGGAATATCGTCAGAGTTCTAACAAACGTTTATTAGTAGAGTTGACGCTCATTCAAGTGGCACAGATTACGCAGAAGGATGATGTCCCAGCCTCGGGGCGTAGCCCTAAGCGATTAAAATCCCTGTTCAAGAATCTTATTCTGAAGGCTCAACAGAAACCGACTCCGCAGGTGGTCGGGAGCCTAAGACGTGATGATGACACTGTTCGCAACTCTAATGATGGTGGAACAGTGTCTGTTGAGGTTATGTTATCGTCTGAAAAGCCTATTGCAAAAACCTCTGGTGAACGTTCAAATATAAACGTGTCGTCTGCCCTTCCGAAGTCTGTTAATCTTGGTTCATTGACAATGTCGTTCAATAATCTGATTAAAAACGACAAGAAACGTAAGCAGGAAGAAGAAGTTGAAATAACCAATAAGGACGAAAAAGAAGGTTTTTCGCAGCAAGACCTTGTTGTGAGTTGGCGTGCTATGTGTTCACGAATGCCTGAGAAGATGCAGGCTTTGGC
Organism: uncultured Prevotella sp.; assembly: GCA_947095945.1. Classification (GTDB taxonomy): domain Bacteria; phylum Bacteroidota; class Bacteroidia; order Bacteroidales; family Bacteroidaceae; genus Prevotella. The sequence goes on along the minus strand of CAMUQM010000069.1, from coordinate 4,084 downwards.
ACAACGTATGAAGAATATTACGCCCATAATCACAGAATATCCAGCAATCTTGGTGCTTGCAGATAATAATATTCAGCTCAACGAAATGCTAACGATTAAGTCGCGTATTCGTGCCACCTTGGCTAAAGAGCTGCATAATGGGCAGATAGAAGTCGATATTCGTCTTGCTAAGCGTGAAGAAATTAAACCAATGCTTACTCCTCGTGAGTCTTTCAATAAACTATTGGAAACGAATCATCCTGTAAAGAAGCTTGTTGAGACGTTAGGATTGTGCTTAGATTAAATTAAGGCATCTATCTGTCTGACCATTTTTATACACAACCTTACTCACGTATATAGTGAATGTTGTAAAGACTTTTCGTATTACTCAAAATCAATACATGGTCTTTTGGCTTCTAAAAGATGCCTAATAGGCTTGCAAAAGATGCCCTTTTGAGGTCTTACTAACGCCCTTTTGAAGCCTAATTAAGCACCTTTTGTTGCGCGGTTATATAATTAGTTGATTTTCAATTGATTGCAAACTTGGTTTTTATACGTGTTTTTGCCTTTATTATTAGGTCTTTTGTTTGAAAATATGTAATGATTTTTTACATCTCGGTTAGTGCTTTTGGGGCGTTATAAAGAAGATGTTTTCAGAGTCGGAGAACGAGGGCAGGATGAATTGTCAGTGGGCTTTTGTTTATGTGTAGGTGCATTATTAAAAAAGTTAAAATAGCGTAATGGTGTTTATGTTCGGCATTATTTCAGTATTTTTGCACGTTATTTAGGCAATGAGAAATAAGAGCATTATATTCCTATTATCCTTTGTTGTTGTGTTTGCAATGGCAAGTGTCAATATGCCTATACCTCAAGGTAAGAAGACCAAGAAGGTAAAGGCAAGCACGGTTGTGGTTGATACTTTATTGAAAGGGCAGACACCAAAGGTTAGTAAGGAGGTTGATAAGAATATTCCAGATACCACGAAGATGGATTCTCTTCAGTTGGCTATCTATCATCATAATAAAGCAATAGACGATTCTATTCGTGCCGATAGCATGATGCGTGCACGTTCGAATGGAATTGATGCACCTGTTAAGTATTCTGCAGAGGACTCTCTCGTTTATGATGCAGAGTCGGGTACAGCGTATTTGTATGGTAACTCGAAGGTTGATTATGAGAATATGAAACTTACGAGTGATAAGGTAGACATGAATCTCAATAAGAGTACTGTGCGTGCAACAGGTACGGCAGACTCTACTGAAGAGGGTGGAATTAAGGGAAAGCCAGTCTTTACAATGGGTAAAGATGAGTATAAGAGTGATACGATGGCTTTTAATTTCAAGTCAAAGAAGGGTTTGATTAAAGGTATCTATACCGAACAGCAAGATGGTTTCTTGAGTGGAGAGGTAGGAAAGCGTGACTCTACAGGTTCTGTTTATTTGCAGCATGGTCGTTACACTACTTGTGATAAAGCCCATCCTGATTTTTATATTGCCCTTTCTCGTGCAAAGGTTCGTCCGGGTAAGGATGTAGTCTTTGGACCAGCTTATCTTGTTGTGGCTGATGTTCCTTTGCCATTGGCGATTCCATACGGTTTCTTCCCATTCTCTAAGAAATATTCGAGCGGTTTCATTATGCCGAGTTATGGTGATGAAAGCGACCGTGGTTTTTATCTTCGTGATGGTGGTTACTACTTTGCTATTAGTGATAAGTGGGACTTAAAACTCTTGGGAGAAATCTATACCAAGGGTTCTTGGGGTGTTTCTGCAGCCAGCAACTACCGCAAGCGTTATAGATATTCAGGCTCATTCCTCTTTAGTTATCAGGATTCAAAGACTGGTGACAAAGGCTTGCCAGACTTTGCTGAACAGGAGAGTTTCAAGATTCAATGGAATCATCGCCAAGATCCTAAGGCTAATCCTTACAGCTCTCTCTCGGCAAGTGTGAACTTTGCGACATCAAGCTATGAGCGTAACAACCTCAATAGTATGTATAATCCGCAGACACTCACACAGTCTACGAGAACTTCTTCTGTAAGCTGGAGCACAGGTTTTTCAAGTATTGGACTCTCTTTGAGTGCAACAACTAACCTTTCGCAGAATATGCGTGATTCTTCTATTCAGATAACGTTGCCAGACTTGAACATCAGTTTGAGCCGTATCTATCCGTTTAAGCGTAAGCATCTTGTGGGTAAGGAGCGCTGGTATGAGAAGATTTCAATGAGCTATACAGGTCAGTTGTCTAATTCAATCTCAACGAAAGAGGACAGACTCTTGCACTCTAATCTAATTAAAGATTGGAAGAATGCTTTCCAGCATACAATCCCAGTGCAGGCAAACTTCACCTTATTTAATTATATCAATGTGACACCATCCTTCAACTTTACGGATCGTATGTATTCTAAGAAAGTGACACGAGGATGGGATAACACTCTTCAGAAAGAGGTTGTAAGAGACACTACGTATGGCTTCCATAATGTATATAATTGGAGTATGAGTGTGGGAGCCAGCACAAAGTTGTATGGTTTCTGGACACCTAATAGAAAACTTTTTGGTGATAAGATTCAGGCTATCCGCCATGTTATCACTCCGCAGGTTTCATTCTCTTATTCACCTAACTTCGGTGCACGTCGTTATGGCTATTATGACAGCTACCAGTACACCGATGCAAGCGGTAATGTGAAACTTGTTGAGTATTCTCCTTTTCAGGATGAACTCTATAGTGTGCCGGGTAAGTACAAGACTGAGATGATCAGTTGGGATGTTAGCAATAACATCGAAATGAAGATTAAGAGCGATAAGGATACTACTGGTTATAAGAAGATAAGTATCATTGATGAGTTAGGAGCAAGTATGTCTTACAATGCTGCAGCAGACTATCATCGTTGGAGTGACCTTAGTATGCGTTTGCGTTTGAAGTGGTGGAAGAATTATACCTTCTCCATGAATGCACAGTTTGCTACTTATGCTTACGAACTTGATGCAAATGGTACTCCTTATGTAGGTAATCATACTGAGTGGGGATTCGGTCGTTTACCTCGTTTCCAAGGTATGTCGCAGAACTTCTCATTCACTTTGAACCCTGAGAAGTTGAAGAAGTGGTTCGGACGTAAGGATGATAAAGATGATGATAAGGTGTCAGTAGATAGCGATGGACCAGATACTAACATCGAATCAAACATGGATGATGACCTTGAAAAGGGAAAATATGCTGCTAAGAAGAAGCGTGGTAATATTGCTGAGACGGATGACGATGGTTACATGAGTTTCAATATGCCATGGTCATTGACAATCGGTTATGGTATTACGATGCGTGAGAATACAGCGGGTAGGTTCAATACTAAGACGATGCGTTACCCTTACAAGTTCACACAGACACTGAATTTCTCTGGTAATATTCGCATCAGTGATGGTTGGAATATTAACTTCTCAAGTGGTTACGATTTCGATAACCATGCGATGAGTATGACAACAGCCAGCCTGTCACGTGACCTTCACTGCTTCAATATGAGTGCTTCTATAGTCTTAGCACCATATACCTCTTATAACTTCACTTTCCGTTGTAATGCGGCAACACTGACGGATGCGTTGAAATATGATAAGCGAAGCGGTATCACCAATGCGGTACAGTGGTATTAATAAGATAAACTACAACTTATATGACGGACGGTTTTGCCGTCCGTCCTTGATTTATGAATACTTTATAAACAACACAAACGTTTGAAAGATATGAGGAAACAGACACAGGCTATTCATCAGCCTTACAAGCGTAGAGATGCTTATGATGCATTAAGTATGCCCATCTATAATGCTGTTGCTTTTGAGTTTGACAATGCGGAAGTGATGGCTGATGCCTTTTGTGGACGTATTGATGCTCCTGATTATTCACGTGTGGAGAACCCAACAGTGACTAATCTCGAACAGCGTGTTAAGGCTTTGACTGGTGCTGAGAATGTTATTGCTTTCAACTCAGGCATGGCTGCTATCAGCAATACGCTGCTTTCTTTGATGATATTAAACAGGCTTTGGAAGCATGATGAAGACTTATAACTTTGACGAGATAATCGATCGTTCGGGAAGTGGTGACTTGAAGCATGAGGCACTTC
>CAMUQM010000068.1 GCA_947095945.1 uncultured Prevotella sp. | reverse complement strand
CTTAGCACAATATGTGCGAAGCCTTAACACGTCATGTGCGCAGCAACAACACATCGGCTAAAAGTGAGAAGAAAGGGGCTTTATGCGTATTATAATGAGTACAGCAAGACGTTAATGGCCAACTAAGATAAGAGATGTATATTAGCTTACACGAATGAGAAGATTACTTATCAAAGGGATGTAAGTGATAGAAAATCACACAAACCAATCATAAACTTTGATAAGCACAGGTACAAAGAAAGAGGGTATATCCAAGACACTAACGTCTAAGATATACCCTCTGAAATGTATGTTAACACGGAAGATTAATCATTCAAATAACGCTGGACACGTGCATACATCAACTCATATTGAGCTTTGATAGTTGTATCCTTCGTTGTCTTAATGCGTTCCTCAAGTAGTTTCTGAAGCTTCTGTGCATAATGGAACACATATTCAGCTGTGCGGTCGATAGTCTCTGTCCACATCGTCTCTGGTTCACCATAACCAACACCAAAGCCAAGGAAAGCCACATCCTGCTTGTCATCACGCAAGCTGCGCACCTTACCAACCTGTCTAACCTCAACAATGTTAGCCTTCAGACGTTCAACATAGAGTTGCTGCATGGCGATATCATCGTCGTCGAGATTCTCATCACCTGCGATTGTCTTAGCCCAAACATTATTATACGTGTCTTCGCAATACTCCAATGGAGAATAAGAAGTAGAGTCAGCATAATAGCTCAATGCTAAACGCGCAGTTGCTGAAAGAGCCATTTCCTGAATACCACCTGCCAATGTTTTGTAAGGATGAGAGTTAATCTGAGGTAGACGATTCTCAATACTCTCAACACCACGCTTACCAAACTTGCGTGCTTCCTGTAACAACCACATTGCTGCAGCACGCTGCTTCTCCTTAGACATCACCTCATAACGAGGAATACCAGAAGACTCAGTAGTCTGATTCAACTTGATACCACCGAGCACTGCATAAACATTACGTACGTAACCGTATGCTTGCGAAACAATCTGACGATAGAGCTTAGCCTTACGTGTGCCATCAGCACCATCTGGAATCCACTCATCGAAGTGACTGAGGATATATTCAAGATTCTTGAGACCGTATGTACTTGACTTCACTGCATCATCACCGAGATCCTCTTCAATAGCAGTTGGATCATAACGATAACGTGACTGCTGAAGTACGTAACGATACATTGGATCGCCAGCGTGAGCATCCACAAGTGCCATCAATGGCTTCACGTCATCTCGGAAAGTCTTTGAGTTAGGGAAAACACGATATCCCCACTCGATAGCATAGTTATCATAGACGCCCAATTCAGGAGGAGTCATTGACACGCCCTTATCTGTTGGCTGTGCAACATAGTTAAAACGTGCATAGTCCATGATAGATGCTGTTGTACCATACTTCTGCGTAAACTCAGCTGAACGAAGCGAATCAGTTGGGATTGCAGCCGATGAAGCCATGTTATGCATCAAACCGAGTGTATGACCCACCTCATGTGTCACAATGTATTCGAGTGATGGCAGCAAAAGACTGTCAGGCATATCTAATGTACGTGCAGCAGGATCAAGCTGTGAGGTCTGAATAAAACGCCAGCTATTGATAACATTCACAACATCATTATAAACCAATACGGTCGCTGTGATAATCTCACCTGTGCGTGGGTCAACCCATGATGGACCCATCGCATTCTCTGTCGCAGTAGGTAGATAGCGAATAGTAGAATACAAGAAGTTATCTGGATCGAAATTAGGATCATTGGTTGGGAAGTCCACTGCCTGCATCACATTCTTAAAACCGATGCGCTCGAAAGCCTTGTTCCATCTTAGAACAGCTTGTCTTATCGCTGGCTTCCACTTAGCAGGAAAGGCATTATCGATATAGAAAACGATTGGCTTTACTGGTTCGCTCAATTGTCCAGCAAAGTAAGCTGCTGGGTCCTTAGGCTCTAAACGCCAACGATTGATAAAGCTTGCATGGTCAATAAGACTATCGTTAACAATCGATTTCGGCGTGAGGAAGTAGCCAAGACGAGTATCACTCAGACGAGGAGTCATCTTATCTTCGGGCAGGAGTACTAAAGTAAAATCTACACCGATAGAAACTGGGTGATTGCTGATTGCAACATTACCACTATTACCACTCATGTTGGTAACGTAGTTACGCTCCATTTTAATACTTGCATTGCTCTCAAACGACTTCAGAGAAGTAACCTTAATCCACTCTGGCTTCAAATTAGCATCTACACGATACGGACCCGCAACCTTTGCGATAACAGGGAAATACTTACTCTCCTGCAAGAAGAAAGATGAAGCATCAAAGAGAATACCACCTGTCTTCTTATTTCTTGCCTTTATAGGGAAAGAATAGAAGTCGAGGTTGCGATAATTAGTTGTTTCAGCCTGTTTTGCATTCTTCGTTGGCAGTGCATCGAGTAACTCAGAATTGATAGCCTGCATAACGATAGAGCTATCTTTCTCTACAAAGCGCACGTGCGAAACAGAGCCAGCACGAGTACCAAGCTCAGCAAACTGCGGACTTGAAACAGATGATATTGTTGCGCCAATAAGCATATCACGACCAATAGACGAAGGTGGCAATTCAACGAGGAGTTTCTCACCTGTCCTATAAAGCGAAATGAATGGACCCTTTGCAGAATCAGTCTTCGCCTCTGTCAGAATACGCTCATAGGCATCCTTCTTCACAACCGTAGTAGTGGTGGTAGCCTTCTTTTTCTTCTTCTTAAAGAAAGGGAAGGCCTGTGCTGACAGTGATAGACTTAGAAAGCCCACTGCCAGTATGGTTACATGAACCGATTTCAATGATAAAAATGAAGCCTTTCTCATTTCTTCACCTCCATTGTCTTATTGATTTTGAAGAGCATCATCTCATAGTGAGTACGTGCCTCAAGTGGCAAGTTAGCCTTCAAACATTTCTCCAAAGCAGTTCTTAACTTCAACAAACAGTTGTAGAAGTAAAGTTCTGAGTTGTCTGCAAGAGTGATATCAACAGTTGGTGCAAGGTTCTGAGATGGGTCTCCAAAGCCCGGAGTTGCACCAAGATCATCACCCTTCAAAGCCATACTTGAACCAGAGCCACCACCAGAACCACTGCTACCAGTAGCCTTTGAGACTACACTCTGAGCCTGACTCATGAATGCACGCTGTAAAACACGCTCGCCCTGAGATGGTGCACGCATGTCAGTTACACTCTTGAAGAGAGTATTATACATATCATCAAAGAACTCCTTCTGCGTGTAGCTATTTGGATTCAGGTAAGAAGTAACGGCTACACGCATACGTGCTGCCATCAAATCATAACCCATAAACTCCAAACTCTGGTCATAATAGCTTACAGACAAGTAGCCCTTACGCTCAAGGTCACGGTTTGCATACTTCTTGATGTTCATTGCATGCTGCAGACACCACAAGAGGGAACGACGTTGGAGGTCTTTTGAAACAACCTGATACTGTGGTACTCCCGCAGAAATCTTCATGTTGTTGAGATACATACCACCAACATTGCTCAACACTTGCTTGAACAAAGCATAACGATTCTGTGAAACCTGAAGATACAACTGATCCTTAATACGACTATCCTCATCGTTCTTAATCCACTTAGAGAGATTGTTCTCAACGATAGAATAGTTCTTATTTGCAAGGTTTGCACTTGTAATCATATCGTTACCAAGTGCACCAGCCGCAAGACGTGGGTCCCACTTAGAATTGCGTTCAGCATAAAAACGAAGACGTGGGTTTGTCACTTTCTTGTCAACAAATGCCTCAAGTGTATTCTTTTCCTCATTGATTGAAACATTGTCAGTATCAAAATAACGGTAGTTCCAGTCAATAGTGAAGTAATCATACATACCGAGTCCAGTAGGATAAAGACGTACACCATTATCTGTTGGCTGTGTAACATAGTTATAATGAACGTCATCCATAACAGAAGGAGCAAGTCCCATTGTCGTTGTGAAACGTGCATTACGCAAAGAATCAGTAGAATAAGTAGCTGAAGCACCGAGGTTATCCAGCAATCCTAACATACTACCTGTCTCTTTTGTAACCAACATCTTCAAGCCTTCAGCAAACTTAGCAGCTGGTAAACGATTACCACGAACAGATGGATCTACAGCACCTGTCTCTATGAAACGCCACTTATGGAGAAGCTTTTCAACGTCAGAGAAAATGAACATAGAGGCTGCTACAATCTCACCCGTATTCGGATTGACGTGAATATCACTCTTTGGAGCAGATGAAGAACCACTTGGTATGTAGCGAATACAAGAATACTGAATATTATCTGGGTCGAAACCATCCTGCTTCTGTGGGAAGTCAACAACCTCAAGAGCATTCTTAAAACCTATCTTCTCAAATGCTTTGTTCCACTCAAGAACACCTTCACGGATTGGTTGTTTCCATGCTTCAGGGAAAGTATCATCCAAATAGAATCGGATTGGATTAACAGGTTGAGTCAATTTACCCTTTGCATACGCCTTCTTATCCTTTGGTACAAGGTTCCAACGATGAGAGAAGAAGATACGCTTTGTACCTGCTCCTTCCTGTGGAATACCCAAACGAACAGAATAATTCACACCAATACGTGAGTCCATGATACGTGGTCGCATTGCTGACTCTGGCACAAGTGCTACGCTATAGCTAACACCAACAGTTGTAGGACGCTCGCCACCGATAGGCATAGACATCAGAGAAGTAGACACACCATAAGTAAAATCATTATTAACAGTAACGTTTGTGTCAAAACTCTTTATACCGCGAATAAACGAAAGGTCAGACTTTGGAGTCGCCTTAATGCTGTAGTTACCATTTTTTGTAGGCATTACAGGTACAAGGCTATTTGGCTTACCCATCAAAGAGGTTACATCAAAGACTATAGCTGAGCTATCATTGTTGTAAGCCATAATGTTAAAGCCCTGCCAGATACCATCACGATAGTTGAGAGCCAATGCGCTTTCAAGGTCAGTAGAGTTTGCATTATCCTTGAAAAGAACATTGTTAGGAGTCTTCATCACCACAGAACTGTCCTGTATATCAAAGTAGAACAAAACTGGGTTAGAACTTGTTGAACCAACAGTAACCGTAGTTGCATCAGTTGTTGAGGTAATCGCACCACCAAGCATCATCTGCTTCTTCAACAAAGTACGTGGCAACTCAAAGTAAACCTTATTGTCAAGCTTATGAACAGTAATAAACTTACTGCGTGCAGTCTCTGTCTTTTTATCCTTAAAGAGTCGGTCATACTTCGTCTCTTTCTTGGGTTTAGACTTAGACTTGTCATCATCAGCTTTTGCAACAGTACTTTGCAATACAAGGAGGAGCAATAATGCCCCTCCAAGTACAGAGTTCTTAAATGAGAAATTCATTCTTATCATTTGTATGTTATTTATTTCTGAAAAGTGCCTTCACAATGCGTCCTGTAATATTCTGCTTAGACCAGCGCAGTGAGTTAGTCTGTGTATCATAACAATAAAGACTACCCTGCATAGAAGCCGAAGCATCATTTGTTGCAACATAGATGAGGTTGTCATCATCCGAGAATGCCATATCAACAATCTTCTCAGAACTATTACCTACTGTAAATAGTGCAGCAGTTGGGAAGTTGCTATTAGCAAGTACGTTGTGAGCATAGACTGCATTGCCATTGGTATAATATACAAGGTTCTTACTGCGAGCAGAGCGTACGACAGAACCATTAGCAATACCTGAGGTTGAAGGCATTGCAACGCGGTAAAGTACATTTGCTGCAATTCTCTTATCAGAAGATGTAGAGTAGTAACCCGGGAAGATATATGTAAAGTAGAAAGTACCAGTGCTTGTCTGATTAGTAATCAACGCAAGGTTACGCTGTCTGTTTACACTACCCATACCTACCAATGTATCACCAGTGAAGGTACCCTTCAACACTTCTGCAGGAACAGCAGTTGTCTCAACAGCTACTGCCAACAGAGAGCCGTGTGCATTATCGAAGTAAGCATCGCCATGTGCATAGAAGAGGTCATCTCTCCACCATGGTGTCATGTAGCTTGACAATGTTACAGAACCACCTACTGCGCTTGTAAAACGTGAAGTCTGTGAAATCAAGTTGGTTGAGTTCAAGCCCAATGAATACAAATTATTCTTTGTAACAGCCATTGTCTTTGGTGAACTTGGGTCAGAGTTAGCTGCAACCTGTATCACCTTTTCACCAACAGGAGTCTGGAAGAGTGACAACATCTCATAACCATCAAGCTGATAAAGGGTTGATGGATTGCCTGCTGCAATAACAAGAACATTGTTTGCCTGACCTCCGATAGTCTTGTTCCATGCCATTGAGCAAGGTGTACCGAAGTTAATATTAGGATTATTAGCTGCCAACACATCAAGGTGGAAGCTCTTATCAACATCTTCTGTTGGTACGTATGAAAGGATTGCCTTACTGTTATTTTCAGCCAAGAGATAAACACCCTTTGTATAAGCATACTCAACATTCACATTAAACTCATAAATCTGAATATTCTGACCATTACTTAGATGAAGACGTCCTGTATAAGTTCCAGAACTCTGAATAGGATAAACAAGTGCAGTATCACTTGAAACCAACTTGTGATTAATCTCCCATTCGTAAGTGAGCTTCTGCTTTCCATTGCTCTGCAATACCGTAGGAGTAATCTTCAATGTATCACCCTGATTAAGTGTATATGTACTGTTCAGAGGTGTCTGCAAACTGATAACAGACACTCCGTTGCCACCTTCTGTTGACTCATCATTGATACATGAAGAGAAGGTAAGGGCTGCAACAGCTAAGATATATAAATATTTCTTTACCATAATTCGTCAATTATTTTAATCGTTATACCTATGAACGTGCTTATTCAGGATTAGCAGCAAAGTAAGCTTTCATCTTCTGAATATTTCTATAAAGCTGTGTCCACTTTCTGTTGTTACGTATTGCTGACTCAAGTTCACTTACATCTGAGTTATACAAGCTCAAGAGATAACGATACTTAGCTGGTGTATAGGCTGGAAGACCCATAGCTTGCAACGTAGGGTTATCCCACCAGTAAGGCTTCTCAAGTACGTTGTCAAACGTAATAACTCTCTTTATCTTATCAGGGAAGCGAACGCCAAGATCGTCAGTTGCTTCCAAACGTAGAATAAGACGGATACTGTCATTTTTTGTATCACTGAGATTCTGACGCAAGAGTACTACGCGAAAACTTCCCGAAAGACTATCAGCAGGAATTACTTGATCACTATTGATTGCTTCAAAGTGCACACCAGCCTTTGCAGAACTACTTGAATCAACAACTACCTTATAGTGCTGAGCCTGTGATTTTCTCACTCCAGCAAGCTTCACATTCACAGTTACAGTATCAGTTGTCACGCTGGTAGGCTGTGTTCCGAACGAATAGTTATATAATGTGTCAGAAGCATTCTTAAGGTCGAAATAAACCTGATTTGCTCCTTCGTAAGCACCATCTTTTGAGTATTCACCCTCGTAATTGTCGCTTGAACACGCTGTCCACGACAGTGCGATAACACCAATAGCGAAGAAGTTTATAATTGATTTATACATAATCATTTGTTTTTTAGTGTTGTCCGATAAGTGCTTCCCATGTAGGTTAGCCTTTCTTCTCTTATTATATAGGCTTATTAGAAACTTAACTTTCTATGTTTTACCGATGTGTTAAGGTCGAGCACGTGTGGTGCTAAGCCCTAACACACATGGTGCTCTTGGTTAGCACCAATGGTGCTGCATATTAATCAGCCCATTTGAAAGCCTATACTACTTAAGTTTTATCGGATTACAATATTTGTTTTTATGTTTATATCTCTTCTTTTATACATTCAAGTCAGTAATTTAGCAATGCTGAACGTTTACTAAAAGTAGTTTTGTTCGTGTCGTTTAGCAGTGCTAAACCATACTGACTCTTTGACATGAACTATCCATTATGTACAGTCTGATCACCGTACTCTTTCTCTCTCTCTGGCCAAGGGAGATTGAAGATAGCATCTGAAGGCTGATACGTGTCGATATTTCTAAAGTCTGTAAAACTACGGTTGTAGTGCTTCAACGCATAGAAGGTCTGTCCCATACCGGGGAACTCACGCATACGTTCACGCATCATCTCCTGCTCGAAGAGTGTACGTGTAGCCACCTTAGTTGCATCAACATCGCCCAATCCCCTACTCTTTCTTACCTGATTAAGCAGACTGATTGCCTCTGTCTGATTTGTATCATAAAGACTTTCGCTCAAGATGTAATACATCTCTGGCAGACTGATTAACACAAAACCTTTCAATACACCTCTTGTAGCCTCAGCATCATTCTGAATTAGACGGATAAAGCTGAAAGAGGAAGATGAACCTGACGTGTTCTCTCTAAAGAAAGAAGTGAAACGGAGGTCAGAGCTAAGTGCGGTAAAGAGGTCAGTCTCATAGAGACTACGTGTATCACGACGAGCCTCAACGAAAGAACCGTAACCTGTAGAGCGCAGGAATGCTGTACGAATTGCAGTAGAACGGTCGGCAGCGTAAACACCGAAAATCATCTCCTTACTTGCAGGGAAACGCATCACAGAGTCAAGTGATGTACTTGTATTCAACTTAAAATTCTGTGTAGCATTGATTACCTCACGTGCATACTTTGCAGCTTCTGTGTACTTACCCATAGCATAGTATACACGAGCTTTGGTAGCCTTTACAGCATACTTATTGAAAAGTATCACACGTCCCTTGCTGTAATCACGTACGAAAGTATTGTCGTATGTAACATTATTGTCATCTGCCAACAATGAGTCAGCTTGATTCAAGTCCTTAAGAATAAGGTTGAATGTATTCTGCAAGCTATAACGTGGACGATTCTTCAAATTGAACTCTGTTGCATAAGGCAGACCAAGAGTACTTGCATCACTGCGAGTATAGTCTGTACAGTAGAGGCGAGCGAGGTCAAAGTGCATAAAGCCACGCAGACCCAATGCCTCACCTTTAATCATCTTACGCTCCTGTGCACCAGCACTAATATCATTAATGTGTCTCAACACATTGTTGACATTAGAGATATTGTTATACATATTGCTCCAAACAGCATCCACGATGTTGCGTGCTTGCTGGTTAGTATATTGATAGCGGTTCAGATAATAACTAACATCTTGTGTGTTGTCATAACCGAACTGCTGTCCTAACTCATCCACCATACCCCATGAAAGATTACTACCATAGAGATTGGATGAAGCCAACTTACCGTAGATACCAAACATAGCATCCTCATAGCCAGTAAGGTCAGTAAACATTTCATCGTCTGTCAGCTGTCCTTTTGGTTGTACATCCAAGAAGTCGTTGCACGAAGTAAGCAGTGCAAGCGCCATGGATACTCCTATATATTTTGTTATCTTCTTCATTGTTATCCAATTTAGTTTTAGAGTGAGAAACGTAATGAGAATTCAAAGCTTCTGTCGTATGGGTAGTTCAAACCACGCTCTCTCTTCGCTGTTGACAGGTAGAAGAGGTCGTTAGTCA
>CAMUQM010000067.1 GCA_947095945.1 uncultured Prevotella sp. | reverse complement strand
TTCGTATCACTATAGATACGTGGACACTGTCCCTGTTCAGTCAAAATCTCAAAGACATCTCCAATATTAGTCATATTAAAGTTACCACACATACAGAGATTCTTTGCTTTCCAGTTGTTGCGACGCAAGAAAGGATGAACATAAGAAAGGCCACTCTTGCCGGTAGTAGAGTACCGAAGGTGGCCCATATAAAGGTCTCCCGCAAAGGGGAGATTAGTTTTAGCAAAAGAAACGTCAGACAACTGCTCCTGTGAAAGGTTCTTATAATGCTTATGAACATTGGCAAAAATCTCAGCGACAGCATTCTTACCCTCTGCACGTTCACGGAACATATATTCATTACCTGGCTCAGAATCCAGTTTTACAGAAGCCATACCAGCTCCCTCTTGACCACGGTTATGCTGTTTCTCCATCATCAGATAGAGTTTGTTCAGTGCATACATCCAGGTGCCATACTTCTCCTGATAATACTCAAGCGGCTTCAGCAATCGAATCATTGCCACACCGCAGTCTTCATGAATGTTCTTTTCCATTGATAAGGTTTTCTGTCTATCTTTTACTTTTAAATTAGTCCGTCTCTGCCGTAGGAGCCCCTACGTATAGAATGACTTATTACCAATACTTTCGTATCTACTTCTGACTTTGTAGTCAAGGTGACCAAAGCTGTTGATTAGAAGAGGTAAGTCGCACGCTTTATCCTTAACAACTCCTAACACACTACACAACAACCCTTTACCCTATTAAAAAAGAGAATATCTCTCACACCCTCTCATTTTGATAGCCCCAAAGAGCTATGCAAGAGATGGATGTCAAAGATATTCTCATTCCAATTATATTATATCCATTGAAAAACTATAAAAATAGCCTCCAAGAATAGTATATTACTTTCTCAATACGTTTACGAGCAACGATGCAACTGATGTCACAATACCAATGAAAGAGAACCATAGGGTAGTTGAACTACCGATACCTGAGTTCTTTGCCTTTACTGAGTTTGGCTCAACATAAAGCACATCGTTCTGCTGAAGATAATAATAAGGTGAGTTCAGTAAGTTTGCATCGTTAAGATTCAAACGTACAACATGCTTCTGTCCTGTTCCATCCTCGCGAATCAACATAATGTTATTACGCTTACCATAAACACCAAGGTCACCAGCTTGTGCGATAGCTTCCAGTACGCTCATCTTCTCCGTTGAAACAGGAACAACACCCGGACGACCTACTTCACCAAGAACTGTTACATGATAGCTGCTCATACGAACAGTTACAATAGGATTCTCTGTGCGAGCCAAATAAGGCTGAATCTTACTCTTGATAAGATCTTCACACTCGGGCTTTGTCAAGCCACTCACATGAATCTTACCAATCACTGGTAAATTGATGAAACCAGAGTTGTCAACCAAGTAGCCCTGCAATGAACCGCCACCTGAGCTAACCTGCTTACCACCACCCAACTGGTTACGCACCTGCAAATTGAAAGGAGCCGCAGCATCTGGGTCAGTAGTGTTTACTGTAATCGTCAATTCATCTTTTGGCATGATGCGTGCATCATACAAGCCACGTGAAGCAGCAAGGCTAATAGAATCAGCATTTTCTAAGTAAGTAAAGCCCTTACTTGAGCCACATCCCGTCATGGTCATAATCATAGCCGTAACGATGAGGGAGAAAATAATTTTTTTCATTTGAACAAATAACGTGTAGTCAACTATCAATATTAATTTTAGCAAAATAAAATCGAACGAAAACGTCGGAACTTCTTTCCTTATTTCATCGATCAAAATATATTCTTTGCAAAAATACAACTATTTTCTGATAACCGCAAACTAATATCTGTTTTTCTTTTTAGATTCTTCAACACAAAATAACGGATGCCTTATCGTATTAGGATTGTATTGAAGCTTATTAAGCATAATTCTCCCTAAAAACCCATTCCCTGCCGAAAAACAAAATGAACTCATTACCTTGCTAATCATGTTGTTACCAACCATCCTATTCACATATAGTCACATGATTCTTTTCTAACAAGAAATAGACATCTTCCAAAAGAGATTTTACAAGACACTAAACTATCAACACCATTGGTGTTCATGCCCCGCACCAATGGTGTTTACCATCAGCACCACATGTGCGAAGCACTATCACCATAACAGATAACAGACAAAACAGCTTATACATATCATTTAATGATACATATTAAACCATTAATAATTAACATCTTATATACAATATTGAATACAAAGGTTATCATTCAGAATGGTCAAAACGATTTATTCTTACATGATATCAGCTACCACATACTCTGATCTTGTACCAATACGGAATTTACCTCCCCAAATACCTATTCCAGAAGACACATAATAATGTGTATTCCCCTTCTGTAAGGGTCCGAAAGCGTTCTCATAGATAAGATCTTCTATCCAACTTATCGGCCAAACCTGACCATAGTGAGTATGTCCAGAGATTTGAAAATCAACACCTGCCTGTTGTGCCTCCTCCAAATGATAAGGCTGATGATCCATAAGAATCGTATAATATCCTTTTGGTGCAGACTTCATCAAAGACTGTAGACTGGCACGCTTCTTATTCGTTCTATCATCACGTCCCACAACAAGAATAGAGTCACCACCCTTCAAAGGGATTAAAGCATGGTCATCAATCAGTAGATGAATACCTGCATCTTGATAAAACTTCTTAGCACGTGGTTCACCACTTAAATATTCATGATTACCTAAACAAGCATAAACAGGAGCTTTCAGACGACGGAATTCTGCAGCCATATCTTGATCTATCAGGGCACGAATACTTCCATCTATAATATCACCAGCAATGAGGATAGCCTCTGGAGTCTCTTCATTTACCTTATCAACCCACTTACGAAACTCATCGACACGATTATGATAGCCCAAATGTAAGTCCGTTAACATCACCAACCGATGCTGCTGTTGCATAGGTTTAGCCGACTGCAAAGTCATAGGTACACGTTCTTTGTGTAAATAATTAAAGTAACCATAAACAAACAAACCTGTCATTATGACTACAACTGACACAGTTCCCGTCCAACTATTATATAGGAATGAGCGAGGAACAAGATATAACAGTCTACCTAAGTCAAACACAAGGAAGAATAATATAAGGTACAAACCAATAAACACAGCAGAATTACCTAATTCATACAATGTCACCGCAACGGGCATAGGCTTGTTGTCCAGACCCAATATAAAATTGGTGAAGAAGCAAACAATGCAAAGCAACAATGCTCCCACAACTATCCACTTGCCAACCGTAGTAAGAGGCAAAATCTGCCACACATGCCAACTTACATATCCACAGCCCATTAAAAGGACCAGAAGAAAAACTATTATCCAGCCAAAACCCATCTTACAATCTTTTAAACTAAAATATTACTAAATATCGACGTGCCCAAAGGATAGAAGCAATTCCTCTCATACCGAGAAACGATAGGAACGCTATCCATAAGGCATTATTTCCAAAACTACTCCAAAGTAGATAATAAACTGTGAAGAACGTTATCATTGCGACAGCTGTTGAGAATAACATTCCCTTGGTTGCTGTCAAGCCAATAAAAACCCCATCCAACACAAAAGCTGTCATTCCTGCCACTGGAATGAGGTAAGCCCAAAGGAGATAGGGACGTGCTGCTGTCACAACTGACGTGTCACTTGTGAGAAGATGTAGGAAACTGACACCTCCAAAGACATAAACCGCCGTGAACATCAATACCATAATGACACCAAAGCCAAACAATCGACGAACTGTTATACGCAGTCCTGTCTTGTCTCCTGCACCATAGTACTTCCCACTTAGCGCCTCACCAGCATACGCTAAACCATCCATCAAATAAGAGAAAAGTGTAAACAGTGTCATCAGCAACGTATTCACTGCCAACATCATTGCACCTTGCTTTCCTCCTACTGAAGTAAAAAAGAAATTCACTGCCACCAAACAAAGCGTTCGCAAGAAAATATCTTTATTCACACGGAAGAACTCATCCCATTCTCCTCTCATAGTCAATACACGGCAGAAAGTCGTCTGTAGGGTTACACGATTACTTTTCTCTGCAAACAATCCAGACTCTTTTCCAGATGTTATTCGCCTATATGCAGCATATAAAGATACTATAAATCCTGCCCACTGAGCAAGAACCGTACCTGCAGCAACACCACTAATCTTCCACCCAAGAACAAAAACGAAGAAAAGAGAGGTAAGGATATTAACCACATTCTGCAACACAGCCACCACCATTGGTGTTCGCGTATCCTGCATTCCAATAAACCATCCTGTCAGACCATAAAGCCCTAACATTGCAGGAGCTCCCCATATAACAATCCTAAAGTAGGTCGAAACAAACAGCCAAGAGTCTTCTGGCGTATTCATCAACCAAAGCATCCCCCACTCTATTCCACGTTGTGCAACAATAAATAGTAAGCCCATCCCCACACCTATCATCAGTGTACGTACAAGAATATTCATACATTCTTGTCCATCTTGACGTCCATAAGCCTGTGATGTCATTCCACTCGTACCCATACGTAGGAATCCTAACAGCCAGTACATAACATTAAATATCATTGAACCGACTGCTATCGCACTGATATAAGTCTCATTACCAATATGTCCTACCACTGTCAAATCAACAAGACCTAACAGTGGGACCGTCACATTGCTTATAATAGAGGGGATGACAAGGCGTAGAATCTCCCTATTCCAGTTATCCATCAACTGCATTTTACTACTCTCGGATGTAATCCTTAGCTACAAGATCGTAATACAAAGCCTCCAACTCTGCCAGCGACAAACGCTCTATTGAATGTTCCAACACTCGAATCAGCTCTGCCCGACGTGTATCATTTTCTATTCTATCAAAATTCATATCGTACGTTTATATGCTATAGAACAAATACTATGCCGAAACAAAAGTAATTGAATTAATTGTGAAATCAAAAGATATTAGCTAATTTTGCGCGCATTAATGTATAATTAAGGTGCATGGGAAAGAAACAAGAATATAAATTAAAGAATAAAGTTTACATTAAAAAACTTAGTCAGAAAGAAGGTATTAAGACACTTCCAAATGGAATACTCTACGAAGTAATAAAGGAAGGAAGCGGTGAAGGTACAGTTTCAGAACGTTCAATTGTCACCTGCCATTACCGTGGAAGTCTTATTTCTGGTAAAGTTTTCGACGATAGTTGGCAAAGAGGAATCTTCGAAGCTTTCCGTGTAAACGATTTGATTACAGGTTTTCAAACAGCACTCTGCGCTATGCACAAGGGCGACCATTGGCGTGTACACATTCCATACCAAGAGGGATATGGTACAAAACGAGATGGCGAGATTCCTGCCTTTTCCACATTAATCTTTGAAATCGAGCTGTTTAATATTGGATAAGTCTATTATCCAATCTTCATCAATAAGCAGAGAAAAAACAAAAAACGTCTCCATAAGAACGGCTATGATTAGAAAGTCACAGCCGTTCTTTTTTTATAAGAGAACAAGAAATATTCTTTTGAAAACATTTCGACTTATAAGAACGGTACACTTGGCATATTTTTTGTAACTTTGTAGTCTTAGAATTATAAAACAAAAGACATATAAGATGAATATAAAAGAGACTCCTGTCCTCCTGCTTACAGGATATTTAGGCAGCGGTAAGACTACTTTAGTAAACAAGATTCTTGCCAACAAGAAAGGTATTAAGTTTGCCGTTATCGTCAACGATATCGGTAAAGTAAATATTGATGCCGACCTCATTGAGTCGGGTGGCGTTGTCGATCAGAAGGATGATTCGCTCGTTGCACTCCAAAATGGTTGCATCTGCTGCACGCTGAAGATGGACTTAGTGCAGCAGTTGAATGAGATTGTGTCACAGCAGAAGTTTGACTACATTGTTATTGAGGCAAGTGGTATCTGCGAACCAGCTCCTATTGCACAGACAATCTGTGCTTATCCACAGATGTATCCAGACATCATAAAGAAAGGTAAGGCTGTACTCGACTCTATCGTAACTGTTGTTGATGCACGTCGTATGTGTGATGAGTTCTCTGCTGGTAATGACCTTTTAAAGAAAGACTTGCAAGAAGACGACATTGAGAACCTACTCATCCAGCAGATTGAATTCTGCAATATTATCCTCCTCAACAAGGTTGATGATGTCAGCAAGGAAGAATTAGGATTGGTGAAGAAGATTATCCGTTCGCTTCAACCAAAGGCTGAGATTATTGAGTGCAACTATGGCGATGTTGACTTGGATAAGATTATTAACACTGGAGACTTCAACTTTGACAAGGTTGCAACCTCTGCCTCATGGATTGCCGAGATAGAAGGTCACGATGATGAAGAGGAAGAACATGAGCATGAAGACCATAATCATGAGCATCACCACGACCATGATGAGAATCACGGTCATCACCATCACGACCACCACTGCCATTGCCATCATCATCACGGATTGGAAAATGAAGAGAGTGGTGAGGCTTTGGAGTATAATATCCAGACTTTCGTGTACAATGCACGTCGTCCATTCGACATTAACTTCTTTGATGACTTTGTTGCACGTCAGTGGCCAAAGCAGATTATCCGTTGTAAGGGACTATGCTACTTCGCTAACGAGAAGGATATTTGCTATGTCTTTGAACAGGCAGGAAAACAAATAAGTCTTCGCAATGCTGGTCAGTGGTATGCAACTATGCCACAATTCCAATTACGTGATTTCCTTGAAAATAACCCAAAACTTAAGAAGGATTGGGAAGAGCCATACGGTGACAGAATGCAGAAATTAGTATTCATTGGTCAGAACCTCGACAAAGAGGCTATCATAAAAGCATTAGACACTTGCCTGACTGATTTCTAATCAGTTTGTAATCCCTTGTCGGTTATTAGAAACTGAACATATTTTGTTTGTCACATTGATTGTCTGTCTTTGTAACGGATGTGTAGTAGAATACACTAAGTTAGAAAGGCAGACATTCTTATTAATAATGATACAAACAGCAAACAGAGACGAGGAGTATGCAGAGCTTAGGTGTGACAAAGCGAAGCTGCCGCATAAACAAGAAATAAAAGCACAGAACTTTGTCAAGAATATTCAAACATGAGAAGTCACTTCATGCTTAAATGCCTTTGAAAAGACACCCAATTAGCTTCTAAAAGATGCCCTTTTAGAGGCTAACTAACGCCCTTTTGAAAGCTAACTAAGCACCTTTTCTTGCATGATTCTGCAACTAACTTATAACAAGATAGTTACAAAAGTGATTAGAAAAGCACCTTTTCAATCCTTTTTCACAAAAGATCAAGAATAAAACGTAAATATTTTTCAATAAAACAAAAATTCCTTACTTATCTAAAAGCAGATAAGAAAGGGATTTTTATATGTGTGTTAATAAATACTTTAAGCCTAATAGATCATATTGGACAAATATATGTTTAATATAATATCACCTCATCGCCAATTCTCAGACCTCGTTCAGCAATCTTTTCATTCTTTTTCACAAGGCTCTTCAGGCGGATACCATAGCGCTGTGAAATATCGTACAAGCTTTCAGACTTGCGTACATAATATGGACGCCTCTTAAACTCCTTCGGAGCTTTCTTCTGTTTTTTCTTCAACCAGATATACTCACCCGGAACAAGATAATCATGCTTGTCGCGCTCATTATACTTAGACAACTTACCTACGCTGATATCTAATTCTTTACTTAAAGATTTAAATGAATCGCCCTGTCTTACAACAACATAGTAGTTCTCATTATAATTATTGATAGGATGTGCACCTAAAATCTGAACAGAGTTTGGACGACCATTATCAATATCTCGAACAACAGAGTTTTCACCACTGTGATGAACCATAAAGCGATCATAATGTTTCGCCTTGTCATACTCATAAAGCTTATAAAGCTCTATAAGATTAATCAAACTTTGTGCATAGACAGGATTGGTAGCATAACCAGCCCGCTTCAACCCATGTGCCCAACCACGATAATCTGTTCTATCCAAACTGAACAGACCTCTGTAACGCGGACGGTCACGAAGGAACCTACAATGATCCTCAAAACTTTCTAATGCACTATTATATGCACGGAAGCACTCTCCCTTTGCATCATCATCATGTGTGATTGTACGACCCGTCCAACCATGACATTTAATACCAAAGTGGTTATTACCAAGGAGAACAAGCCTACCACGTCCAGCTCCACTTTCAAGCAGACCCTGTGCCAACGTAATGCTTGCAGGTACGCCATACTTCAGCATCCCCTCAATAGCCATGTCTTTATACTGATTAATATAAGCCTGATAAACCTGATTCCACTTTGCCTGCCCCGCAACTACAGCAGGAAACATATAGAGGAATGAAAGAAAAAGGAAGATATATCGCTTCATAAATAGTTCTTTTGAGATTATATAACTGCAAAAATACACGTTTTATTATATAATACAAAGTGAATTATCTTAAATCTCACAAAGATTTCAAAACTTATACGTAACTTTGTATTTATGAAGATAATTATTGCACTTGGTTCAAATATTAATCAAGAAGAGAATATTTCCAAAGCACAGACACTCTTAAAACAATGTTTCGAGGGTGTCAAATTCTCTAAGCCCCAATGGACTGAAGCAATTGGAATAGAGTCTGACAAATTCTTGAATTGTATAGGAACTTTTAAAACTGAATGGACACTCAATCAAGTAAAACAATGCCTGAAAGAGATTGAACAAACTATGGGTGACTCACACGAAAATCATCAAAAGGGAAAAGTTCTGATAGATATTGACCTTGCGCAATATGGTGAAAAGATTGTAAAAGAGATAATATGGCTGCAAGAATAACAGGAAAAATAATCATAATACTTCTGCTATTCCTAACGATTTCTATCCCTGTCTCTGCACAGAAGAGTAAGGATGCAGAAGAGTTGGGGAAAGCACTGGAATACTTTACTTCGGCAAAGTATCATGAAGCCCTGCTTATCTTTCAGCGATTAGACAAAGAATATAAGCTTAATGAACGCTTCAAGGCTTATATTGGATTGTGCTATTATCACGATTGGGATTATGAATCTGCCGCTAAATACTTGGAAAGTGTTATGCCTAAATTGGAGGTATTCGCTCCACATGAGCGGTCAGTCTACTATTATACTGCTGCGGAAAGTAATTTTAATTTGAAGCGATACAAGGAAGCTATCCCCTATTACGAGAAGACATTAACTGTATGTTACGAACGTGAGAAAGGCGATGTCTATTATCGATTAGGCTTATGTAATATGTTTCTACAATCATGGAAACCTGCATACGACCAATATATGAATGCTGAAAAGATTTATAGTCAATATAAGCAGGAAGAAGATGTGCAGGGACGACTTGCACAGATAAAACGAATGGCCGCTGCGTGTTGGGCAAATTATGAGGCTACATTGCCTAAAGATTCCTTATTAAAAACATCAGACAAAACGACCAACAAAGACAATGAAACGACACAATTAAAAAACATATCGACAATTATCAAATCATTGATTCCTAAGATGTTATTACCATCTACAACGCCAGATAATGTAAAAGATATTATCAAAAAAAAG
>CAMUQM010000066.1 GCA_947095945.1 uncultured Prevotella sp. | reverse complement strand
TTTTTAATGGTCTGACAAAGTAAAACCATCATAATTACTAATTATCTCCTTTGTATAAGGCTCTATTTCATCTACAGAATTGGTTGTTGCAAGCCCTATTACACGTGCTCCAGAAGCAATACCAGAACGTAAGCCATTAAAACTATCCTCAAAGACAACACACTCATTAGGAGAAACACCAAATCGGGCTACAGCTTTGAGATAACAATCGGGTGAGGGTTTGCTCTCTGCAAAGTCTTCTGAGGTAAGAATCTCATCGAAATATCCCTTAAACTCAGGATGCTTATTATAAACATTCTGCATCTTCTCAAGGTTAGAACTTGTGACAACGGCAGTCTTTATACCTTTACTTTTGATTTCTTTTACAAAGTCTTCAAAACCAGCGATATAATTAAAAGGCATATTACGTTCGTAATCATAGAGAATTGTCGTTATTTCTTTCTGCTTTTCTTCTTCTCCAGCAAAATACTTATCATATATTTGAACCAATGTTTGTCCTTTTATAAGATGCTCAAAATTATCTATATTAGGGCGAAGTCTTTTATCCATATTACGCCAGAATAAAGTGTATAAAGGCTCCGTATCAAACACAACGCCATCCAAGTCAAACAAACAAGCTTTTACCATTACTTCCTTATTTATTATTATACTTAAATGCAAAGTTACAAAAACTTTTCGTAACTTTGTAGCCTATATATGACAAAGAAGTTATTTACAATATTTGCCTTTTCCACAATACTAATATTCTTTATGAGTAGTTGTGGACACAAGTCATCAGTACCAAAGAAGTTGGATATACCAACAGCTATGGTTTCTGTAGACACTATAGCACGTCTTTCAGGTGCTATACAATGTCATGTTCATGTTGATTTCACTTATCTGAAAGAAAGCAAATATGTTACTGTCAATGATTCTCTACTAAGAATGGGGCTTTTACAACCAGACTATTTCTCTATCAATAGTGATAAACTAACCCCTCAAACAGCTATTCCAGCCTTTGTACGTCAGTACATAAAGGAATATATGGAGATTGCACAGCTTATTCGTCAAAAAGAGAAAGATAAGAGTCAACTCATTGGTGAGTTAACTATCAAGACTGAATTACGAGCTGCAGCAGATAAATATATTACTGCCCTATCTCATATAGCCATCAATAATGGCAACGGACAGCTAACAAAATATACGATTGCACGTAATTTTAATCCTCAAAATGGACAGCTTATTACGCTGCAGAAGCAGTTTGGTAATGATTACAAAGAAAAGCTAACAAAGGAAATCATCAATCGTTTAGCTAATCGAGAAGACCTTGATAAAGATGATATTGCAGGATTACAATCAAAAGGTTATTTTGTTGGTATAGCCCCCTATCCTGCTGATAATTTCATCCTCACCGACGATTCAATAGTATTCATCTATACCCCTGGTGAAATTAATCAAAAAGAAGTTAGAGTGACTATCGACAATTAATTTAGTCTTTGCACTCTGTTTATCCACCACTAATCCCTATATACAAAAGATTATGATTGAAATAATAAAGAAATACTTTCCCCATCTCACTCCAAAACAGGAAGAACAATTTGCAGCACTCGATGCTTTATATCACGATTGGAATGCTAAAATCAATGTCATTTCACGCAAAGACATTGATAATCTTTATGAGCATCATATCCTTCACTCACTGGCAATTGCTAAACGCATAAACTTCCGTGAAGGTACTAATGTTCTTGACTTTGGTACAGGTGGTGGATTCCCGGGTATTCCCCTTGCCATCTTTTTTCCTGAAGCTAACTTCAAACTCATTGATGGTACAGGAAAGAAAGTAAGAGTTGCACAAGAAGTTGCCGATACTATTGGACTTGAGAACGTCCTCCCTGCCCACTTGCGTGGAGAAGAAGAGAAAGGTAAGTTTGACTTCATTGTATCACGTGCTGTTATGCCATTGCCTGATTTGATGAAGATTGTCAAAAAGAATATTGCCTCGGATCAGCATAATGTCCTGCCAAATGGTGTAATTGTTCTAAAGGGCGGAAACCTTGATGAAGAATTAAAGCCATACAAGAACATTGCTGAGAAGACAGAACTGTCACAATGGTTTGATGAAGAGTGGTTTAAAGAAAAGTACCTTATTTACGTACCGGGATAATTCTTTCTTCACGCAAATAGTACAATATCTCTCAACCATCAACCATTATACACACGAATATCACTTATGCTTAACATCAATACTTTTGAGGTAAACCCTCTTCAAGAAAACTGTTACGTTGTCAGCGACGAGACCAAAGAATGTATTATCATTGACTGCGGTGCACTTACAGAAAGTGAACAGAAAACCATTATAGATTATATTAAAGAAGAAGGGCTAATCCCTGTTCATAATCTTGGTACTCATGGTCATCTTGATCATCATTTTGGAGATGCTGCTCTTCTTGCTGCCTTTAATATTCAACCTGAGGTTGCAGAGGGTGATGCAGTCTTTATGAATAATCCTAAGCAGGCTGCAGCACAGATGCTTGGAATGGAACTAAATTACAACTTACCTGCAGGCGAATTGAAGTTAGCAGAGAACCAAACAATATCTTTTGGATCTCACACTTTCAAGGTAATGCGTACTCCAGGACATTCTGGTGGGTCTGTATGTTTTTATTGTGCAGAAGAAAATGTCCTCTTCACAGGCGACACCTTGTTCAAAGGAAGTATTGGAAGAACCGACTTTCCCGGTGGTAGTATGTTCCAAATTATCAGTAGTCTAAGAGAACTTGCTCAGCTTCCTGACTCAACTATTGTTTATCCGGGACATGGACCACAGACCTCTATAGGCTTCGAACTTGCTCATAATCCTTATATGGATCGCTAATCAAATATCCTGTCAAAATGAAAACAAGAAGTTCACAACCCGAAAAGATACTGCTTGGCATCGACCCTGGCACTAATGTCATGGGATATGGTGTACTGCGTGTCTGCGGAAATAAAGCGGAACTTGTTGTCATGGGTGTCATTGATATGCGTAAGGAGAAAGATGTTTATCTTCGATTAGGTAGGATATTTGAGCGGGTAACAGGTATTATTGACGAATACCTACCCGATGAAGTGGCTGTTGAAGCGCCGTTCTTTGGAAAGAATGTTCAGTCAATGCTAAAACTTGGACGCGCACAAGGCGTTGTCATAGCTGCAGCTATTAACCACGATGTTCCTATTCAGGAATATGCACCATTGAAAATAAAGATGGCAATCACGGGAAATGGTTCTGCCTCTAAAGAGCAGGTAGCCGGTATGCTACAAAAGCTACTACATCTACGTGATGACCAAATGCCTCATTTTATGGATGCAACCGATGCCGTTGCAGCTGCTTATTGCCACTTCCTACAGATGAGTCGTCCTGCAACGGATGCTAAGCATTATGGTTCTTGGAAAGACTTTGCGCGCAAGAATTCTGACAGAGTGAGATAAACACAAGTCGAATACAGCTACATATACTTAAATATATGACTGTAAAATTTAAACCCAAAAGACTTCAATAGCGTCAAAGATAAAACTAAAACAACACAAGGATAAAAAGTCAAACATATGAAAAATAAAATTATAGCTCTTTCATTTCTTCTCGCATCTGTACTAACGGTACATGCTCAACAGGAACGTGTATCGAAACAACTATATACAAGTGCTTACAAGATTGCAACTGATAACAAAGAAGATGTAAACGTTCGTAAGGCAGCTTCTTTCAAAGTTGATGCTATCACTTATCTTAACACTCGCACATTATCAGCTATCGTTGATACAACAAAGCAGCTATCTAACAAAGAAATTGCTCATCTCAATGCTCAGCTTGACTCTATGGCTTATTACATGCACGAATATGTTAATCTCTTTACAAAGCAATATGCACGTGCTGACAAGCAAAAGAAGAAAGAACAAATCCTCAAAATATTTCGTGATGCAAGTATCAATCACCCACTCTATAATGATCCTGATAAGAATCTTGTATTGGTTTATTTCAACAGTGAGGATTATCTTACTCAGTTCTCCCTCGATACCGACTGGATTGCTGCACTTGCAGAGGTAAAGAAAAAGTTAGCAGAAAAATCTTTATAAGGAGAGGTAAGAATAATTCTATAATCTAAGATACATCATAATGCAGGACGAACAATTAAGATATCCATTCGAAGAGAAATTCAAAGAAGACTTGACAGCCTATCTACAAGAAAAGGAGCTTGTAGACAAGATATTGCCCGATACAACAGACATGGAAGAAAAATGGTTAAGCATTGCTGAAGCGTACCTACCCGATGGTATGCGAGAGTTTGCGACCTACCCTACTGTTTCCCTTGGATGGATGATGTACGTCGGTATGGCAATTGCAAAATACTGGGACGAAGATTGGGAGCTATATAATAAGGTAGAAAACCTCTATACTTATCTTCGCAATCAAATTGACTACGACCACATGGATGACTATATCTGTGAGAAGGTACTACTTCTTACAGCTGAAGAACATAAGGATGTTGCTAATATTGTTGCAAAGTGTGCATCTCGCACTAATAGTCTGCTCCGTCATCTTCCTATTGCTCCTGGCAGCAGTGATGCCTTTCATGCCTATGTTGCAGCCCTTCACCAAATGTACTTTATGGGTGTAGCGATGCAATTAAAGCGAATGGGCTACCACATGACAATAATGTAGTTTGTTAGTGACTCACATATAGCTTTGTGTTGGTGCTCAACACATATTGTGCTATCGGTTAGCACCATTCGTGTTAAGGGTTTAATAACAAGCAATATTGTGACGATTGAAAAGCGGTTTATTGTTAGAAGGAAGCATCACATCCCTTTACAAAGTTGACATTAACAGAACTGAGATATAAAAAGAGGAATACACTGATTTGTGTATCCCTCTTTTTATATTTTATACTGTCAGAAGTTTTTAATAAAAACTTTAGAAGTACTCTTCTTGTATACCATTAATATTAATTGTATCAGCTGTTTCACAAGGATTAAATTTAGCAGGAACATTAAACTTTGTACTTTGATTATAACCTAATCTCTTGTCTGCATAGACACGCTGCATAAAGTAAGCCCATACAGGTAGCGCAGTTGTGGCCCCCTGTCCCATTGAAGTATGATCAAAGTGGATATCACGATCCTCACCACCTACCCAGCAACCACTAACGAGTTCTGGTGTAATACCCATGAACCAACCATCCGAGTTGTTATTAGTAGTACCTGTCTTTCCACCGATATCAGCAGTAAGATGATAAGCGTAACGCAAACGACTACCTGTACCGCCTTGAATAACGGCACGCATCATATCAATCATCTGATAAGAACTTATCTCTGAAATAACCTCTGTCATTAATGGCTGGAACTTAGCAATGACGTTGCCATGGCTGTCTTCAATCTTTGTAACAAAGAGCGGAGCACAACGAATTCCACCATTCGCAAAGGTTGTATAAGCACTTGCCATTTCACCTACAGATGCCTCACAAGGTCCAAGACATAACACAGGACTCGTATTCTTATCAATATCTGGATTATTCAAACCGAAGTCATGCAGAATATTTACAAACTGAGAAGGACCAAGGAGGTTAATCAAATAAGCAGAAATCCAGTTATTAGACTGCTGTAAAGCCCAGCGCAAAGGAACATCCTGACCATAACGAGCACGAGAACCATTACGAGGTGTCCATCCACCATAAGTACGCTGTACGTTTGGAGCGAGCGTACAAGGAGTCATACCATTCTGCATGGCAAGCGCATAGAGGAATGGCTTGATCGTTGAGCCCACCTGACGACGACCACCCATCACGACATCATACTTGAAGTGCTGATAGTCGATACCACCCACATAAGCCTTAACAGCACCCGTATGTGGGTCCATACTAACAAAAGCAGAACGAAGGAACGACTTATAATAACGTATTGAGTCGATTGGTGTCATTACCGTATCAATATCGCCATGATAAGTAAAAAGTGTCATCTCATGAGGTGTTTGGAAGCTACGTCTAATTTCATCAGGTGTAGCTCCCTGCTCTTTCAGACGACGATAGCGTACAGTTTGACGACATGAATGATTCAAAATCTCCTTTATCGTACGACGAGAAATATTAGATGAGAATGGAGCATTCTTCTTATAACGCATTGCAAGATTAAACTGTGACTGTAAGTATCCACCTACATGCTTGCGTACAGACTCTTCTGCATACTGCTGCATGCGTGTATCAATGGTTGTATAGATACGCAAACCATCAGTATTTACATTATAAGGTTCGCCATTACGCTTCGTATTTTTATTACACCAACCATAAAGTGGGTCCTGTTCCCATGCGATAGAATCAAGAACAAACTGACGATTCTGCCATGCTTGATAATTCTCTCGTTCAGGCTTCTTTGCCATCATATACTGACGAAGGAATGCTTGGAAATAATCACCCGCTCCACTCACTGGCTTTGACTTTGTAAAATGAAGACCTAATGGACGCTGTGAAAGCTCCTCGAATTCAGCTTTTGTCACATAGCCAGACTTAACCATCTGCATCAATACCACATTACGACGCTGCAAGCAACGCTCAGGGTAACGAAGTGGATTAAACATAGAAGGGTTCTTACAAAGTCCAACTAACATAGCCGCCTCAGTCACTGTAAGTTTACGAGGTTCCTTATCAAAATAGACATTTGCAGCTCGCTTGATGCCCACAGCATTATGAAGGAAGTCAAAGTAGTTGAAATACATAGCAAGTATTTCTTCCTTTGTAAAGTGACGTTCCAGCTTTACAGCGATAATCCACTCAATAGGTTTCTGTAAAAGACGCTCTACTGTGCTATGTGCTTTTTCAGAGAAAAGCTGCTTAGCAAGCTGCTGTGTGATTGTAGAACCACCACCAGCACTTGCTTGTCCCATCACACCACGCTTCACAACAGCACGACCAAGTGCTATAAAGTCGATACCTGAATGGTCATAAAAACGCTCATCTTCCGTTGCAACAAGCGCATGAACAAGATGTGGCGACAGACCATTATAATCAATTGCCACACGGTTATTATTATCCGCGTTCCAAGTTCCAATGAGCTGCTGGTCAGAAGAATAGACCTGTGAAGCAAACTTATCTATAGGGTTAGACAGTTCATCCATATTAGGCATGTATCCTACCCATCCGTTCCATACAGAAATGAAGAATACGAAGACTAAGCCTAATATGGCAAGAAGTGATCCCCAAAGGAAATGTACGAAATGTCTTCTCATAAATTGTGAAAATATTATGCAAAGATAATGTAAATCAATGGATAAGCAAAATAAATAGATATTTTTTTGATATAGGTGGATATTTCCCTTTTTATAGTTCGTTGATTAGAAAATAATAATGTAACTTTACCAACAGAAAAGAACTAAAACATCACAAAACAAATATGAAAAAGCATAACTTTGTGAATATCGAAGGGTTAGATCGTGAACAGCTACTCTACCTTATTGAAATGGCTCAAGAGTTTGAGAAACATCCTAATCGTGAGCTACTTAAAGGGAAAGTAATTGCAACGCTCTTCTATGAGCCTTCTACACGAACCCGACTTAGTTTTGAAACAGCTGCTAACCGACTTGGTGCACGTGTTATTGGCTTTACCGATGCAAAGGTTTCGAGTGTTAGTAAAGGTGAAACTCTGAAAGACACCATCCTCATGGTTTCTAACTATGCTGATGCCATTGTCATGCGACATTATATAGAAGGTGCAGCACAATATGCTTCTGAAGTGACACCTGTGCCTGTCATCAATGCTGGAGATGGAGCACATCAACATCCATCACAATGTCTGCTTGACCTCTATACGATTAATCAGACACAAGGAACATTGGAGAACCTGAACATCTATCTTGTTGGTGATCTTAAATACGGTAGAACCGTCCATTCTCTTCTTATGGCTATGCGCCATTTCAACCCAACGTTTCACTTTATTGCACCAAAGGAACTCGCTATGCCAGAGGAGTATAAGGTATACTGTCGTGAGCATAATATCCACTTCGAAGAGCATGAAGATTTTACACCAGAAGTAATTGCTAATGCAGATATTATCTATATGACACGCGTACAGAAAGAACGCTTTTCTGACTTAATGGAATATGAACGTGTGAAAAATGTTTATATCCTACGACGTGATATGCTCTCTTTGGCTCGTCCAAACATGAAGATTCTTCATCCGCTTCCACGTGTAAACGAGATTGCATACGATGTCGATGATAGTCCACATGCTTACTACATAGAGCAGGCTCGCAATGGTCTCTTTGCGCGTGAAGCTATCTTCTGTCATTGTCTTGGTATATCTATGGAGGATGTAAAAAACGATAAGACAATTTTGGAATAATAACTTTATCATTTTTACGAGTATGAGTAAATTTAAAAAGAGTACGTTTGCCGCTTTGCTACTGATAGTTTTGACCACCATATTCAGCTGTGAACTAAACTCTGAAGATGGTCGTTGGGATCCTATGAAATGGACTTCGAACCAACAAGGAGACCCAAGAAAGATTACTGTTACAGCAGAAGGAGGAACTTATCTGTTAAAATGTACCAACTATGGGGGACCATGGATTAGTAGCGTTACATCTCCAGACACAACCATCTATGGTTCAAGTAAAGAGCAAAATTTCCATCATATCAAATATGATTGGTATGACATATCAGCGAAAGAAAATACTTTTTATATTACTCTTCTCCCCAACGCAACAGGTAAAGAACGCAAATTATCTATCGCAGTGACAGCTGGCGATGTCTTCGATCATGTAGTAGTGATACAAAACAAATAAAACATACTCATGATACATATATAATTTTATTTATTTTTTGAACATGAATAAACAAACAAAAATAACGCTTGCAGCATTGTTGCTGATTATTTTGACCACTATATTCAGTTGTAGAAAGAATACAGATGATGACATTAATAGAACAACTTTTAAGTGGACTTCTGATTATACTGGTGACCCAAGGAATATAACAGTTCCTGCTGAAGGAGGAACCTATAAATTAGTATGCACCAGCTACCAAACTCTGCGATTTGCAAGTATGACCGTTGATGATTCATCAACACTATATGGAGAAAAGGTAATCAGTACTGGCATCGTTGGAAAATGGTCCTCAGCAGAATTAACAAGTAATATACTTACGATTACCATTGATCCAAATACCACTGGTAAAATGCGTAAGCTAACCTTTTGGCTAAGAGCAGATGATGCCGTAGATAGAGTGAAAATCACCCAAGAAAAATAGAATACATACTCATAATGCCTATGAGTGAACAAAGAAAATAGCCCACAAACGCCCTGTCAGGCATTCCTTAATTTTAAGGAGACAGAGTGAGGCTTATATGATTATGTCAAAGAAAGAACGTCTGGTAGCTGCTATTGAGAGCGGCACCGTTATAGATCATATTCCAGCTGAAAAGACCTTTCAGGTGGTAAACCTACTACAGCTCCAGAAGCTCTCCACACCTGTTACTATCGGTTTTAACTTCTCATCGAAGATGGTAGGCACAAAGGGAATCATCAAGGTGAGTAACAAGTTCTTTACCGATGATGAAATCTCCCGTCTGTCGGTCGTGGCACCGAACGTGGTGTTGAACATCATTAATGACTATGAAGTGGTAGAGAAGAAGAAGGTTGTGACACCGGA
>CAMUQM010000065.1 GCA_947095945.1 uncultured Prevotella sp. | reverse complement strand
TGGATGCTGCAGGCAATGAGCTTGTTTCTGCAGAAAAAGACTTTATCAATAATCCTGAAATCTATTTCGGGCGTATGAAAGCGTATGGTGATTTAAAGTTCCGTACAGTTTGTCCAGCTGGTGCAGTGAAGTTGGAGTTCGCCCTTCTGGTTGCTCCAGAGAGTCAGGTGCGCATGGATGATTTTAGTGTGTTACGTTTGGCTGAAAAGGATAAGAAAGCTCTTGTTGCTATTCTTCCACAATATCGTACGATGACAGGTGAGGTGGGGCAGCCAACAACTTTCCCTGTTGCATTGCAGGGTATGCATCTTGGTACTGAACAGGCGCCTAACTTTGCAGGTACAGAGTCTTCTTCGGTGATGAAGTTAGATGTGGCAAAATTGCCTAAGAATGGTACTGTTAAAGCTAATTTGACTATTACTCCGCAGGTAGCTGGTGTCTATGTAGGTGGTAATACTTATAAACTTCGTTTCTCTGGTGCTGAGTCAGAGAATAGTGGTTCACTCAGTTTGACAGGTTACTTCAAGAAAGCTGGTACAACACCAACTATTAAACTTAAGTCAGGACAGCAGGTTCGTACGATGAATGCCGCCCCGGGAAAGACTGACGAGCAGTCAATTGAGTTTGAGATTAATGATGTTATTACGAACGTGAACCTTGTTTTGAAGCATGAAGCAAATGCTCCTTTCCGTATAGATGTAGGTCAGTATTACTATGCAACAAAAGCAGGTAAGCTCTATCAACGTCCAGTAAAAGTAACTTTTGCACCACGTGAGCCCGGTGAGTATGAGGCTGAGTTAAGGGTATCAAGTATTTTGGCTGATACATTAGTTATCAAACTCAAGGGTGTTTCACAGGTAGCAACAACTGCTGATTTGGTTGAGAAATTCACAGAAGACCGTGCAATGGACAACCGCTTTAAAGGTGCTGAGTGGAAGGGTTATCATAAGTTTGACTTAGGCTACTGGAAACTTAATGGTAAGTGGAATGGTGCAAGTAGTGTTACGCTTTCAGCAAAGGATACACTTTACTATGACGAACTGGTCGCTGATGGTGTCAATACGCTTCAGCTATCTCCAGCAGTTAGTGCTGCAAAGTGCATTGCTGAATATTCTGTTGATGGTGGTGGTCACTGGACTTCGCTTACAGCAGCTGATAGCGATGGTAAATATGTAGTGGGCACTCATCGTCCTACACTTGTACGCTTTGTTTCTTCAGAGAGTGTAGAAGTGCAGAGTGTTACTATCACTCCTAATACAGCAGATGCGCGTAAAACATTTGATAAGATTGAGGAAGCAATGTTGAAGGATGCAGATAGCGAACCTTTAGCAGTTCTCAATGAAACTTTCTCCGGTTTACGTCACACACGTATTCTCGGATTGAAGGGCTGGCAGAACCTCACCGTACGTGGTGAACGTCCATTCTATGCATGGCAACAGAAGGATGCTGCGCAGACGGTTGTTGAGAATGAAGTAGCACAGATTTCTTTCTTGAAGTATGGTGTTGTGGATAAGCGTGAGCATGAAAGCTGGCTTATTTCTCCAACCCTCTCTTATAAGAATGCACAAAGCAAGGACTTGACTTTCAGCTTGATGTATCGTAATCAGACGACCAATGGTGAGGAACAGTTCGGTTTCTATATCATCACAGAGAAAGATGGGAAGGCTACACCTTATTACTTAGACATTTCTAAATACGTCCCAGCAGGGGTTAATTTGGAGCCTGATATGTGGTTTGACTATCGTATAGACCTTTCTAAGGTAGAAGGGCTGACAATCGATGATAAGTTCCATGTTGCTTTCTCTTACTATAGTCCAGTGGGTGGTAATGCTACTTCATTGAACTTTATGATAGATGATGTGACTTTCGGACGTACTGATCTTCCTGAATTGAGCATTGATAATGATTTCATTCAGTTTGTATTCCGTTCAGGGCAGGAGATGACACCTCAGGTACTTAATATATTTACTCATCGTACTACGGCACCTGTAACTATCACTTTGGCTCCTTCTGCTCAGAAGAAGTACTTTAAGGTTTCAAGTGAGAAGTTACCTCTTGAAGGTGGTCCGATTGCTGTAGGTTTCAAGAGTAATGACTCTAAGACACACGCTGCGGCATTGCTTGTTCAGACACGTGGTGCAGAACCAATCATCGTGAAGTTGCTTGCGCAACCTATCACTGCTGGTATAAGCAATGTTACTGGTGATGATGAGAATGCATTGCAGCCTGTTGTTACTGGTTCAGAACTAACGGTTAATGGCAAGTATCTGAAGTATCAGCTCTTCTCAATAGACGGTAGTCTCTTGCAGCAGGGCATCTATCAGCAGCGTATAGACTTGTCAGGTGTTCAGCCAAAGGTTTTCATCTTGAAGCTTAGCACAGATGAAGGTGTAAAGTCTTTTACCTTAAAGCGCTAAGGAATTAGCCTTTGATACTTTGAGTGTGAGTCTTAGAAAACAAAAACAAGAAGAGGGTGTGGCAAGATAGACACATCCTCTCTTTTTATTTCCTAAAACTTATTCTGTTAACAAAAGGGTCAACACTTTTCATCAAAACAGTCGACTATTTTTCAAAAATAGTCGACTGTTTTTTCAAAAAGGGTTGACCTTTTCTTCAAAAAGGGTTGACCTTTTCTTCAAAAAGGGTTGACATCTTCGCCAAAAAAGAGGATGTGTCTATCTCGACACACCCCTTTTTGTTTTGTTTCCCCACTTTGATTCTTTTGCTCCTCCTGCTTTAATGGAATAAAGGATTATTCCGTTTCAAGCAGGTGTTGTAATATAACCGCATTGTTATGTTCCTCATCATGTGCCGCAAAGAGTAGGGTAGTGATGGGATGTTCCTTGAGAACGCTACGCAATTCGTCTAAGGCTCCACTTGTAGCTAACTCTGCACGATATCGTTCAGAGAACTCTGCAAACCGTTCGGGGTCATGACCGAACCACTTACGCAGTTCATTACTTGGCGCAACAGACTTCAACCAAAGGTCGATTTGTGCCTTTTCTTTACTAATGCCTCGCGGCCATAACCGGTCAACGAGAATTCGATAACCGTCGGTTTTTTCTACCGGCGCGTAAGCATGTTTGATTTTCATTGTCTTATTCTAATATTAATGCCCTTGGGAACATTATCTCGTTTTCTACGTAGATATGTTCGAGGAGATTGTCACGGAACTGACGAAGCTCTGCAAGTGCCTTCACATATTCTGGCTCAGCACCCTCAGGGGCAGTGTAGTTGTTTGTTAGTTCTGCAATACGCTCATGACGTTCAATCTCATCGTTGTGGTCAGCCATCATTGCATTGATAGGGTGCTGGATAGTACCACAATGGAAAGGCGCATGCTCTTGTCCGTACTCAGCTGCATTGAAAATGTCAAGAATGTATGGAAAGAGAATATTCTCTTCCTTCTGACAATGGAGATCAAGGTCAGCAACACTGTTACGGAAATGATCTACCACACGGTCAAGTTCTGGGTGATTAGCAGCGAGTGAGTTCAATTTGATAGCAAGTTCCTCACCCTGCTTGCGTATGTAACGGTGATGAAACTTCAGTACATAGTCAACGAGTAGGTCGAGGTCCCATGCCTCAAAAGGGATAGCGCTTTGAGAAAATGTTTGTGTCATTGTTATCTTTACTTTTATCTTGTTCGTCTTATTTGTGTGCAAAATTATAAAATATCAAGGAGAGCATAAGGTAACAAATGTGCCCAAGACGAATTAAAAAGAGTTAAAATCATAGTAATAGCCAGAATCTTCGTAACTTTGTGACCATGGAAAATAATGTGATGAAAGCACTCCGTTCCTGTCCGCTTTTCGCAGGAATGAGTGAGATAGAAATAGAATTAACGTTAGGCAACGTCAGCCATCAGTTGGTTTCCCTGCCTTCGCATGAGGTATATGCCTTGGCGGGCATGCCCTGTAAGTATGTAGATATTGTGGTGAGTGGAAATCTCATCTGTCGTATGGCAGCTTTATCTGGCAAGCAAGTAGAGGTAAGTCGATTACATAGTGGTAATATGGTAGCCCCTGCTTTCATCTTTTCTAAGGATAGGAGTCTGCCTGTGAGTGTTGAAACGGATGGGAAGGTGCAGCTGTTTCGTATGCGTCCAGAGGAGTTGAAACGTCTGATAGATATCGATGAGGTGATTCGTATGAACTTTATTCGTATTCTCTCAAATATTGATGTGTTCCTAACGCAGAAGATGAAGGTACTTAGTCTGTTTACTGTACGTGAGAAAGTAGCTTATCTTTTGATGGAGCGTGCAGGCGAGCAGGGCAGCAATGAAGTGCATTTGGAGCGTTCACGGCAGGAGATAGCAGACTCGTTTGGCATTCAGAAATTCTCCTTGCTTCGTGTTCTATCAGACTTTGAGAAAGAGGGGGCGATAGAAATTCATGGGCGAACAATCAAGATTCTTGACCGCAGAAAGATGTTAAAGTAAGCGGTCTTATTCCTCAAGTATATTTTATTTATTCTATATTCTAAGATTTAATGTTACTGAATATTTTATTTATTGTTGTGGGTATAGCCCTCGTTTTATGGGGCGCTGACCGCTTGACAGATGGTGCAGTGGCTGTTGCTGAGAAGATGAAGATGACACAGATAGTGATAGGATTGACGATTGTTGCGATGGGAACAAGTATGCCAGAGTTCTGTGTAAGTTTCATTTCAGCATTGAAGGGAACATCAGACTTAGCCGTAGGTAATATTGTTGGTTCAAACATATTCAATGCTTTACTCATTGTTGGTGTGTCGGCATTGGTGGCACCGATGACAATTATGGAAACTACAGTAAGGAAGGATATCCCTTTTGCGCTTGTAGCATCAGCTTTGCTACTGATAATGTGCCTTGACGGGAATATTAGTAGGATTGATGCAGGTATTCTCTTTGCGATGTTCCTCATCTTTATGTATATGACTCTTAAAGGCGCAAAGAAGCAAAGTACGGATGTTGAGACAGCTGTTGAAACTGAAGGAAAGCAGCCGATGGCAACGTGGCTGTCTGTTGTTTGGATTCTCGTCGGACTGCTTTGTTTGATAGGTGGTAGTAACTTGTTTGTAGAGGGTGCTACAGCTGTAGCAACAAATCTCGGTGTATCAGAAGCAGTTATTGGTTTGACCATTGTGGCTGGAGGAACTTCTCTTCCAGAATTGGCAACAAGTGTTGTGTCTGCTCGCAAAGGAAATAGCGGTATTGCCATAGGAAATGCGCTTGGTTCTAACGTGTTTAATATCCTTGCTATCCTTGGTATTACAGGTGTGATAACACCAATGACATTGAATGGAATTACAGCAACCGACCTTTCTATGCTTGTTATCTCAATCATGCTTGTATGGCTTTTCTCCTTTACTAAGTATAAGATTGAGCGATGGGAGGGAGCTGTGCTAACGGCAGTGTTTGTAGGTTATATCTATTCCTTATTATAATACATTCTTTGGCTTTAGCTTAGGCGATACTTTCTGAGCTAAAGCAAAGAAGAAAGATACTATTGAATTATAAGTAACTACCCAACTTTTACAAATGTGTTGTAGCCCCGCACGTGTGGTGCTGATGGTAAGCACCAATGGTGTTGAGGTTTAAAAGCTATATAATGTGTAACTATAGTGGGGTTAATTTCTCCTTAGAAAAGTGTTGTATGACCGAAAAGTAAATAAAACTTACTGGAGAACAATATCCTTAATAACAGAAAAAGAGCCATATCTGAACTCATGGTTAGAGTTAGATATGGCTCTTTTTAATATTTATAATGTTATAATTTCCCAGAGTGTCTGTTATAAATTTGTCAGCTCCTCGAATGAGTGTAAAAGCTTTTTTGCCTTTTTGCTTTTCTTTTATTTGAACTTCTCAGCCAATACCTCGTGCAATTTATTCTCTCTGAGGTCCATAGCAACAATCTTACCCTGTGGGTCAATGAGGATGTTAGAAGGAATACTGCGGATTCCATAGACTGCTGAGGCAGTTGACTCCCAGCCCTTTAGGTCTGACATCTGAGGCCAAGTCATACCTAATTTCTCAACAGCGGCTGACCATTGCAACTTCTTGTTGTCGAAGCTGATGCCAATAATCTCCAGACCTTTGTCCTTAAAACGCTTGTAAGCCTCTACTACATTTGGCATTTCAGCACGACAAGGACCGCACCAGCTTGCCCAGAAGTCTACCAATACATATTTACCTTTACCAACCCAATCGCTTAGCTTTACCTGCTTGCCATTGAGGTCTTCCATTGTGAGGTCTTTGTACATAGAACCCGGTTGACGCAATTTGTAAGACTCAAACAACTGCTTTGGCTTTGTCATTTCTGCCTCATTATAGTAGCCAGTGTTAGGATCGCAAAGTTCTTTCAGCTCATCGAACTCAAGGTCATACATGATTTTTGCAACATATTTTGCAGGGAACTTTGTATCTTTAAACTTCCTTGCAATCTCTAAGGCTGTATTCTTCTGTACATTGTAAAGAGAGTCGGCTTTTCCCATAATCTCGTTCAACTTAGCCTTTTCCGCATCTGTGAAGGTTGTAGGGTCTTTCTTACCGAAAGCCTGATAGGCTGCCTCAAGTGATTTATACTGTGTCTCTATCTGGGACATTTTCTCTTCGTATGGCTTGATGTCCTGCGCATTTGCAGTGAAAGCAGCTGTAGCCAGTACTGTCATTAAAATAATCTTTTTCATTTTAGTTATTCTTTTGATACGGCTACAAAAGTAATGATTTTCTGCTGATCATAATAGGGTTATTATGTTTTTTTTGGATATAAACCTGAGCTCCTTGAAACAAAACGTATAGAAATATAATGTTATTCCCTTGTGTGTGTTATTTAGCATTTTGTTTGCTTCTTACGTTTATTTAGATAAAAATGTGTACCTTTGCAGCCACTTTATTGAATAGGGGTACTTGATCAACCCCCTTTAACAAAACAAGAAAATGACAAAAAGTAAACAACAGGTGAGTGTGCTGTTTATGCTTTTCAGCATCCTCTTTTGTGTTTGCCTTATTGCGGCAAACATTCTCGAGACAAAGCAAATTTCAGTGTTAGGTATCTCATTGACAGGTGGATTGATAGTGTTTCCTATCTCTTACATCATCAACGATTGTGTCTGTGAGGTTTGGGGCTTTCAGAAGGCACGTCTGTTGATATGGACGGGTTTTGCGATGAACTTCTTTTTTGTGGCAATGGGAGCGCTGTGTGACTGGATTCCCGGTGCACCTTATTGGGATAATGATGCTGGCTTCCACGCTATCTTTGGTCTGGCTCCACGTGTAGCAGCTGCCTCTTTCGTTGCTTTCATCATAGGCTCATTTGCTAATGCCTATGTGATGAGTAAGATGAAGATTCGCGACAAGGGACGTAATTTCTCATTACGTGCAATTCTCAGTACCATTGTTGGTGAAGGCTTTGACTCGATTATCTTCTTCCCATTGGCATTGGGTGGTGTTGTTCCAACCGAGGAACTCCCAAAGTTGATGTTATGGCAGGTGCTATTGAAGACTGTTTATGAAGTAATTGCTCTTCCCGTCACCATTCGTATCGTAAAGGCTTTGAAGTCACATGAGGGAGAAGATGCTTACGATAATGATGTAAATTATAGTATTTGGAAGATATTTGCATTAAATTAAATGAAACAAGGGTTAAGCCAATAAGATTTGTTGCTCTCTGGGCTCTAAACCTTATTGGCTTAATTTCTTTAACATAAAGAATATGGAAAGAGAAAAAGAAGGGTTGCAGTCATTAGGCTCAAAGACCCAGTACAAGGTGGATTATGCACCAGAGGTGTTGGAGTCGTTTGTAAATAAGCATCCCGATAATGACTATTGGGTACGTTTCAATTGCCCAGAATTCACGAGTCTATGTCCTATCACTGGTCAGCCAGACTTTGCTGAGATTCGTATTTCATACATCCCAGACGTACGTATGGTAGAGAGCAAAAGCTTGAAGCTTTATCTCTTTAGCTTCCGTAATCATGGTGATTTTCATGAGGATTGTGTAAATACGATTATGAAGGACCTTATCAAATTGATGGACCCTAAGTATATCGAGGTTACAGGAATCTTTACACCACGTGGCGGTATCAGCATTTATCCTTATGCGAATTATGGTCGTAAGGGTACGAAGTATGAGCAGTTAGCTGAGCAACGACTTGCAACTCACGAATAAGGAAGGTGTACTGATAATTAAAAACCATAAGATATGCGGAAATCTATTACAGCAATCATTATCTTTGTATTTACCCTTTCTTGTGCTATTCAGGCTTAAGCACAGACTTTCTCTTGGTATGACCCGATGCAAGAAGCGATGTCTGTTGTCAACGGAAGAGTATGGGAGGGAGAGATAGGTAGCAGCTATGCTCGATTGCCTGAACGCTTCCATCAGCGTGTCCCATTAAAGGTATAGAATCTTTCAAGGAATGCAGCAGGGCTAAGTGTAAAGTTCTCTACTAACACACGCAACCTACAAGTTAAATACACGATTGCTGATGCACCGCAATTGTCTAATATGTCAAGGCTCAATCAGGCTGGTATAGACCTCTATGCTACCAACGCAAGCGGCCTGACACATTGGATAGGCAACCACATGCAGTGGAACTGGGGTGATACGATAACGTTTACTTTCCGCAATCTTGAGACTAAGGAGGGTGTCTATGAGTTGATTCTGCCTCCTTATAGTACAGTGACAAGCCTCAAGGTAGGCTGCGACGAGGGAGCTTCTTTCCGCTTTATACCTTCTCGAAAGGATAAGCCTGTGGTTATCTATGGTTCTTCTATCGTACAGGGAGCATCTCCTTCTCGTCCCGGACTTATATGGACGAATATCCTTAAACGACTGACAGGTTATAACATCGTCAACTTAGGATTTAGTGGTTCCTGTTTAATGGAGCCTGCACTCTTTGATGCAATCAGCGAGATAGATGTTAAATGTTTTATTTTTGACCCAATTCCTAATAGTTATCGTCTGACGGATAAGGAGATAACAGAGCGTATCCGCTATGGTATTTTTACTCTTCGCAAGAAGAGTAAAGCACCAATCATTGTGTCAGAAAGCTACCCACAAGCTGATATTGTTTTCAATCCACACGCAGAAGAGCGTATGCGCACTGCTAATAAGGCATTGCAGGCAGCTGTAAATCAGTTGCAGAAAGAGGGTGTTAGTGGGCTCTATTATCAGTTTAGTAAGGATATCCCTTTCACGGAAGATGCTATGATAGAGGCTTCTCACCCCAATGATATAGGTTGTGTGGCTTATGCTCAAGTCTACGAAAAGATGTTGAAGAAGGTTTTTTGTAAATAATCATTCAGTTGAGTGTTGTCTGATAAAGTTTGAATAGTGCATTTCTTACCTCTAAAGGTGTCATGTATTGCATGGTGTTAGCGCTCAGCACCATTGGTGCTAACCAATAGCACGACACGTGCTGAGCACCAACACATCGTTTGAAAATGGTAAGTAGGCTTTATTATTGTCGTTAAATAGTAAGAATTTAATAGTTAACTTATAGAGTAGATATTACCAAACAACACGAAACTCAACTATACTAAGAATTAAAGCAATAGTAAAACGCAGGGGATGCACAAATCAGTGCATCCCCTGCGTTTTATTACTAATTCATAAGAATCTCCTCTTTCGAGAAGATAATGTGGACCTGGTGGGAGTCGAACCCACGTCCGCACAAGGAAACCATACGCTTTCTA
>CAMUQM010000064.1 GCA_947095945.1 uncultured Prevotella sp. | reverse complement strand
TTAGGAGGAAGATTCAAGAGGAGTACACCATTCATTCCAACAGAAGTGAAATAGATATCCATCAGTTCCTTTGGCGACTTCACCTTGCTATCCTGCTCCTCATGATAGAACCATCCCGGACGAATAGACACGTCTATCTCAGCCGGATACCAAACGAGTGATTTTGCCTTTTCAATCTTATTACGACTACCGAGATCCTGTCCCATCA
The DNA here is from genome assembly GCA_947095945.1 of uncultured Prevotella sp. GTDB lineage: Bacteria > Bacteroidota > Bacteroidia > Bacteroidales > Bacteroidaceae > Prevotella. The sequence goes on along the minus strand of CAMUQM010000064.1, from coordinate 9,487 downwards.
TGTCGCCAACAGGTGCAGTCAGCACTTCCTGCTGTGAGTTCTTTGCAATAGCTTCCTGATCAAGATTGTCCTTTGGAACAACACTCCATTCCATCTCACGACCACGACCAGTCTCTGTGCCAACCCAACGCACGTCAGGTCCCATGACAGCTATCACCGCCTCTGGTTGCAACTTACGAATAAGTTCATACCAACGTACAAAGTCATATTCCTGTTTCTTACCATTAGGACCTTCGCCACAAGCACCATCAAACCATACTTCACTTACCTTACCATATTGTGTAAGCAATTCTGTCAACTGCTTAACAAAGAAGTCGTTATAAGCTTCTGTCCCATAAAGTTCCGAATTACGATCCCAAGGAGAAAGGTAAACGCCAAAGTCCATACCATACTTTTTACAAGCTTCGCTTACCTCACGCACAACGTCACCCTGACCATTCTTCCATGGAGAGTGTTTCACACTATGCTCAGTATAAGCTGATGGCCACAAACAAAAACCATCGTGATGCTTACAAGTAAGGATGGCACATTTAAAGCCTGCAGCCTTCAACTCACGTATCCACTGATCTGCATCAAGATTGGTAGGATTAAAGATAGCTGGAGATTCCTTGCCATCACCCCACTCTCTACCTGTATAGGTGTTTACACCATAATGCAAGAAAGCAGTAAGCTCCTGACGCTGCCAATTGAACTGACGAGCAGAAGGGACAACATTTGCAGCCTTACGAACAATTTCCTCAGGAGAATCTGTCGGATTGATTACAACAACATTCTGCTCCTGAGCTTGAACCGCTGGAAGAACTACTGGCGAGAATAATAAGCCTGTACAAGCTATCGTTGCCTTAAAAAAATGGGAATAAGAATTCAGCCACATAAATTATATAGGTAATGATTTATAAATGTAAATTTAATATTCTACGGCAAATTTAATTATTTTCGTCGAAAAAACAAAAACATATACAATAAAAAGCATTTATAAGCGTTATAAATACAATGGTCTGAATCAAAGAAGTAAAGCTTTCAATGCAAGAGGTCTATCATATTGGTAAATTAAAGTTAAATAAAGCCTTTTAGATAAGTAAAAACACCTCATTAGCTGTTACTTTCTTTAGAAATTCTATATAAAGGAAATGAGTCTAAACCCTAAGAACCTAAAAGAGGAAAACAAGATGCTGCATAGTCCAGCAACATGGGTTCCTACGCTTTATTTTGCCATGGGTATGCCTTTCGTCGTACTCAATATGGTTTGTACACTGATGTATAAAGGAATGGGAGTATCTGATAAACAGATAGCCTTTTGGACCTCCCTCATCATGCTTCCTTGGACCTTAAAGCCCTTATGGAGTCCGTTCTTAGAGATTTATAAAACAAAGAAATTCTTTGTTGTTCTGACACAGCTACTTACAGGTGTGCTTTTTGCATTAGTAGCCTTTGCTCTTCATCTTCCTTTCTTCTTCCCCGTCACAATAGCGATACTTGCTGTTATCGCGCTGAGTGGTGCTACGCATGATATTGCAGCAGACGGAACCTATATGTCTGTGCTCTCAAACGAAGAGCAAGCACGCTGGATTGGTTGGCAGGGAGCCTTCTATAACATTGCTAAGATTGCTGCAACAGGTGGATTGGTCTACCTTGCAGGTACATTCATCGAGCATTTTGGTGTAACAAAGGCATGGATGTTTATCATGCTTATTATCGCTACAATTATGATAGTGATAGGCTGTTACCACATCTTTATCCTTCCAAACCCAAAGAAGGCAACAACAGATTCGCCAAAGTCATTAAAAGAATCATTAAACGAACTTATAGAGGTATTCATTGACTTCTTCAAGAAGAAACACATTATATATTATATATTCTTCATTATCCTCTATCGTTTTGCAGAGGGTTTTGTAATGAAGATTGTTCCTCTCTTCCTTAAGGCATCACGTGCCAAACAAGGTTTGGGATTAAGTGAACAAGAGATTGGACTCTGCTATGGTACTTTCGGTGCCGCAGCCTTCGTTATTGGCTCAATCCTTGCAGGCTATTACATCGCATGGAGAGGATTACAAAAGAGCCTCTTCTCCCTCGCATTAATCTTTAATATTCCATTTATTGCCTATACATTATTAGCAGTCTATCAACCAGAAAGCCTTTGGTTGATTGGTGGTGCTATCGTTATGGAATACTTTGGCTATGGCTTCGGCTTTGTTGGGCTTTCACTCTTTATGATGCAGCAGATTGCACCGGGTAAACACCAGATGGCGCACTATGCTTTTGCAAGTGGTATTATGAACTTGGGTGTAATGTTACCGGGTATGTTGAGTGGTATTTTTAGTGACATGTTGGGTTATCGTCACTTCTTTATCTTCGTCTTGGTATGTACCATTCCAGCGCTGCTTATAACATGGTTCGTTCCATTCACATACGCAGACAACACGAAGAAAGAAAAGATTGAAGCATAAAAAAGTAGAGAATTTATAAACATAAAACCAAAATAAATAATTAAAACCAAAGATTATGAGATTAATAATAGAACCTAATTACGAAAAGTTATCTAAATGGGCAGCAAACTACGTTATTGAGCGTATCAATGCTGCTAAGAATCAAGACAAGCCTTTTGTACTCGGTTTGCCTACTGGTTCTTCACCAGAGGGTATGTATGCTGAGTTGGTAAAGGCTTATAAGGAAGGCAGAGTAAGCTTTAAGAATGTTGTTACATTCAACATGGATGAGTATGTTGGTTTGCCAGAGAGCCATCCACAGAGCTATCATAGCTTTATGGCTGAGAATCTTTTCAACCACATTGATTGTCCAAAGGAGAACATTCATATCTTGAATGGTAACGCAAAAGATCTTGAGACAGAGTGCCAGCACTATGAGGATATGATTCGTGAGGCAGGTGGTATCGACCTCTTCCTCGGTGGTATCGGTCCTGACGGACACATCGCATTCAACGAACCGGGTTCATCTCTCCGTTCACGTACTCGTATCAAGACTTTGACTTCAGATACACGTATTGCAAACTCACGCTTCTTTGACAATGACCCTAACAAGGTTCCAGTACATGCTTTGACTGTAGGTGTGGGTACTGTAATGGATGCAAAGGAAGTGTTGATTCTTGTAAATGGTCACAACAAGGCTGAAGCTTTGCGTGCTGTTGTAGAGGGTCCTATCACACAGAAGTGGACAATCAGTGCATTGCAGATGCACGAGCACGGCATCATCGTTTGTGATGAAAGTGCAACAGACAAGTTAACTGTAGAAACATACAAATACTTTAAAGACATAGAAAAGGAGAACTTGTAATGAAACTGAATTTAAGTTCACAGATTGTACTCAATCAAATACCTGAGGAGTTTTATCGTCCAGCAACAGCTATCGAACGCTCGGAGATAACACGTTTTGAGAAGGTTCCAACAGATATCTTCCCAACGATTGAAGAAGGAGCCATTGACATTGCCAATCATCTTGAGGCTGATATCAAGAAGAGAGAGCAGGAAGGAAGAAAGTATGTTATGGGCGTTGGCTCAGGTTCTTCCCTCACTCCTATCTTCCACGAACTTATCAAACGTCATCAGGCTGGCAAGTTGAGTTTCAAGAATGTTGTTGTCTTCAATGCATACGAATACTTCCCACTGAGTGAAGAAAACGTCAATCGTGGTATCAACCAGCTCAAAGAGCGTTTCCTGAATCATATTGATATTGATGTAGAGAACATCTTTACACCAGATGGAACAATTGCTCAGAACGACGTACAGGAGCATTGCCGCCAGTATGAACAGAATATTAAGGAGTTCGGCGGTCTTGATGTTATCCTTTTAGGTATTGGTCGTATGGGTAATATCGCAACCAACGAACCCGGTTCAAGCATTACTTCTGCTTCACGTCTTATCTTGATTGATGAGACTTCACGTGAGGAGATGAAGATGAGCTTCGGTTCTCAGGAGTCTGTTCCACCATGCTCTATAACAATGGGTGTTAGCACTATTCTCTCTGCACGTAAGATTTTCCTTACAGCATGGGGTGAAGAGAAGGCTGACATTATTAAGAAGACCGTTGAGGGGAAGGTGAGTGATGTTGTTCCCGCATCATTCTTGCAGACACACAACGATGCACATGTTGTTATTGACTTATCTGCTGCAGCTAAGCTGACACGTATTCAGCATCCTTGGCTCGTTGCTTCTTGTAAATGGACAGATAAGTTGGTACGCTCTGCACTTGTTTGGCTTTGCCAGATTACAGGTAAGCCGCTTCTCAAGTTGACCAACAAGGACTATAATGAGAATGGTCTTAGCGAACTCCTTGCACTCTATGGTTCTGCATACAATGCAAACATCAAGATCTTTAATGATCTCCAGCATACAATTACAGGTTGGCCCGGTGGTAAGCCAGATGCTGACGACACCTATCGACCAGAACGTGCCAATCCTTTCCCAAAGAGAGTGATTGTATTCTCTCCGCATCCTGATGATGATGTTATCTCAATGGGTGGTACCCTCCGTCGTTTGGTACAGCAGGGACACGATGTACACGTAGCTTACGAGACATCTGGTAACATCGCTGTTGGTGATGAAGAGGTTGTACGCTTCATGCACTTCATCAATGGTTTCAATCAAATCTTCGCTAATGAGCAAGATGAGGTTATCAAGTCTAAATACAAAGAGATCAAGGAATTCTTAAAGAACAAGAAAGAAGGTGATATCGATACACAAGATATTCGTACCATCAAGGGACTTATCCGTCGTGGAGAGGCACGTACTGCTTCTACTTTCAATCAGATTCCACTCGATCATGTTCACTTCCTCGACCTGCCTTTCTATGAGTCAGGTAAGATTGAGAAGCTCCCAATGGGCGAAGCTGACGTGAACATTGTAAGAGAACTCATTACTAAGGTTAAACCTCATCAGATTTATGTAGCAGGTGACTTAGCTGACCCACACGGTACTCACCGCAAGTGTACAGATGCTGTCCTTGCTGCTATCGACCTTGAAAAGGAAGCAAAGTCTGAATGGTTGAAGGACTGTCGCGTATGGATGTATCGCGGTGCATGGGCAGAATGGGAAATTGAGAACATCGAAATGTGTGTTCCTATCAGCCCAGAGGAGCTGCGTGCAAAGCGTAACTCTATCCTCAAACACCAGAGCCAGATGGAAAGTGCGCCATTCCTTGGCAACGATGAACGTCTCTTCTGGCAGCGTTCAGAGGACCGCAACCGTGGTACAGCTAAGCTCTATGATGATTTAGGACTTGCCTGCTACGAAGCAATGGAAGCATTTGTTGAATACAAGTTTTAGTATTTTTCCGACAAATAAGAATTAATGTATAAAAAGATTTTATTAACTGTTTCCCTTTGCGCCTCACTCTTACATGTAGGTGCAGTAGGAACAGACAAGAACAACAATATCAAGAACGATGATGGTTTTACCACCATCGTTTTTGATAGAGCTAATAGCCCAGTTCCTTATCGTATCCCTGCAATTACCGAGACACGTAAGGGAACACTGTTAGCTACTTGCGACTTCCGTCTCAGTCACACTGATGTGGGATGGAATAATAGAAATGGTCTGTGGCAGATTAACGTTGTCATGAAGACAAGTAAGGACTTTGGTAAGACATGGTCTGATACGGTTTGTGTGGCACGTGGTAAAGAACATGCAGCTGACCCAATCCGTACTGCTTTCGGCGACCCAAGTATCATTGCTGACCGTACGTCAGACAATGTATTGCTTCATTGTGTAGCAGGTAAAAGTGCTTATCAGACTGCAACCCGCCAGAACCCACAGCATGCCTACTTCTTCCACAGTACTGATGGTGGTAAGACATGGGACAATGGATCAGACCTTACCGAGATGATTCACGGTCTCTATGATAGAAAGTTGCCTAATGGTGGTAATCCAGATGGTATCTTCTTGACGTCAGGTAAGATTATGCAGAGCCGTTACATCCGCAAAGGCAAGTTCTATCGCCTTTACATTGCACATCCAATCCGTCAGAAGGGCGTTGACCGTTGTGGTACCTTTGTTATCTATTCTGATGACTTCGGTCGCACATGGAACGTCTTAGGCACTCCATCAAAGGCTCCTTCTATTGCTCAGGACGAGTCAAAAGTTGAGGAAATGCCTGATGGTAGCGTATTACTGAGCTGCCGTGACGTTTACGGAGGCAGACGATTCAACATCTTTACTTACAAAGATGCAGCGAAAGCTACTGGTAGCTGGGGCGAGGAAATTATGCCACAGAACATGACAGGCAAGCAGGTAAATGCCTGCAATGGCGGTATTCTGGTTGTTCCTGCAAAGCGAGTTGCTGACGGTAAGAAACTTTTTGTTGCCCTTCAATCAGTACCACTTAGCGCACGTCGTGACAGTGTCGGTTTCTTCTATAAGGAGTTAGCGGCTTACGCTGACTACTCTACTGCTGATGCATTAGGCAGCAACTGGAAGAAAGGTCTACGTGTAACTGACGAGTCTTCATGCTACTCTACAATGGTACTTATGAAGAATCAGCGCATCGGCTTCTTGTATGAAGTTCGTGGACAGAACGATGGCTATGACATTGAGTTCAAGAGTCTGTCATTGAAGGCTATTACTAAGGGCGAATATGATATTCTCCCATACGTAGACCGTTCTAAGTACGTGGTTGATGCAGCAAAGGCACATCAGACCAAAGCACCACTTGCTGTAAAAAAAAAGCAAGTAAAAAGAAAGAAATAATAGCCTGGAAAGGAGAGCGTATCGGTATTGAGTTGCCATTACCAGAAGTGGTACAGGGCAACTTGAAATTAACAATGAGCTGTAGCAATCGATTCTCGTCGACTGCTACAGCTCATTTTCTTAATGCTGTTATCACCGATGACTTCCAAAATTGCGGTAATCATCCAGACTCCTTACAAGCATGGCTTATGCCCGACATCATCGGTGACGATAGCATAAAGGCTGATGATCCAATGTATGGCAAGGCTGCGTGGTGCACGATTGAGATTCCACATAACATCAAGGCAGGTAACTACAAACTAAGCCTACAACTACAACAAGACGTAAAAACGGTCAGCACCATCCCTTTCACAATAAAAGTGCTCAATCGCAAGCTTACCCTCTCTGACAACTTCCACCTAAACTTCTGGCAACAACCCTATGCTGCCAGTAGATACTACGGTGTAGCGCCTTGGAGTCAAGCACATCTTGACATCCTCCGCCCTTATATGCAACTCCTTGCACGTGCTGGACAGCGTAATGCTTCAGCCATCCTCTTCTACGAGCCATGGGGAGTACAGAGCAATGATAAGTTCGATGCGATGATTGAAACAACACGAAAGGCAGACGGCACATGGTCGTATGATTATACAACCTTCGATCGTTGGATTTCTTTCCTCGACTCTTGCGGAATCAATGGAGACATAAACTGCTTTTCAATGGTGCCTTGGGATATGACTTTCAGCTATTATGATGAAGCCTCGAAAAGTTATAAGGACCTCAAAACTACAACCAACAGCAAAGAATATAGCGACTTATGGATTCCTTTTCTACGCTCCTTTGCGGCTCATCAGAAAGAAAAAGGTTGGTTTGACAGAACCGTCATAGCAATGGATGAACGTGCCCTCGATGCTATGCAAGATGCCTATCGCATTGCACAAGAAGCAGCACCCGGTATTAAGATGTCATTGGCGGGAAACTACCATAAAGAACTTGTCGATAAAATATACGACTATTGCATCGCATGGAAGCAGCAGTTCCCACCAGAGGACCTTGCTTTAAGAAATTCAAGAGGGTGGATTAGCACATCTTATACAGCCTGCCCCGATACAATGCCAAATGTCGGCAGTAACAACGAGCCGATAGAAGCAACCTACCTCCCACTCTATTGTATTGCCAATGGCTTCAATGGCTTTCTCCGCTGGGCTTGGATGAACTGGACTGATAACCCAATGTATGACAGCCGTTTCAAGTTATTCACATCGGGCGACACCTACATTGTATATCCGGGGAATCACTCAAGCCGTCGTTTTGAACATATCATAAGAGGCGTACAAAACGTTGCAAAGATTGAGACATTGCGTAAGGAGTACAAGCAAAAGATGAATCTGAAAGGCTTACAGCAATTAGAAGAAGCTCTTTCTCTGTTCAAGAACCCAACACCAAACGAGGCTGAATTGAGAGAAAGCATAAATAAGATTGAGTCGCTACTCAACAAATAACGATATTTGTTGGTAGGTTCTCATGCTTAAGAAGAAGTCTTTTTATCCGCTAAATTAATCCCACAAGTGTAGATAACTACCACGTGGGATTAATTTATTTACATCCAATAAAATATTCTTTTTATTCATTATGAATAACATGTAATTGTCAGTAATCATAGTTTTTAACAATTATAGCAAGTACCATATTTTCACGAAGAAAAATATTTATTTTCATGAAAAAAAATATTTATGTTCACGTAAATAATTATTTCTTTTCATGTAAATAATTTGCAAGAAGAAGAAAGTTCAAAGAAAAACACACTAAAGAGTTTTCTTAAAGGACATAAAAACGGAGTTTATCATTAGTATTTTCCAGATTTTATAAGTACCTTTGCCATGTGGCAGTGTGTACCTACTCGAACGGTAGGAAAGTACACTTTTCAACACAAAAACAAGCAATAATAGAAATTACTGAATGAAAGAATTTATCATATCTGACGTCAAGGCAGAAACAGCCATCCTTGTAGGTCTTATCACTAAGGACCAAGACGAGGTCAAGACGAAAGAATATCTTGACGAATTAGAGTTCCTTGCTGATACTGCTGGTGCTATCACTGTGAAGCGATTCACACAGAGAGTGACAGGTCCAAGTTCTGTTACCTATGTCGGCAAGGGTAAACTGGAAGAGATAAGAGATTACATCAAAATGAAAGAAGACGAGGACGAGCCTATCGGTATGGTCATCTTCGACGACGAGTTGTCGGCTAAACAGATGCGCAATATCGAACAGGAACTCGGTGTGAAGATATTAGACCGTACTTCTCTCATCCTTGACATCTTCGCAATGCGTGCCCAGACTGCCAATGCTAAGACACAGGTAGAGTTAGCACAGTACCGCTATATGCTCCCACGTCTGCAACGTCTGTGGACTCACTTGGAGCGTCAGGGTGGTGGTTCAGGCTCTGGTGGCGGTAAAGGTTCGGTGGGTCTGCGTGGTCCGGGTGAGACCCAGTTGGAGATGGACCGCCGTATCATCTTGCAGCGTATGACTCTCTTAAAACAAAGACTTGCTGAGATTGATAAGCAGAAGGTGACACAGCGCAAGAATCGTGGGCGCATGATTCGCGTTGCCTTAGTAGGTTACACGAACGTGGGGAAGTCAACAACTATGAATCTTTTGGCAAAGAGTGAGGTTTTTGCAGAGAACAAGCTCTTCGCAACACTCGATACAACCGTGCGCAAGGTGGTCGTAGAGAACCTTCCTTTCCTGTTAGCTGACACCGTTGGATTTATCCGTAAGTTGCCAACCGACTTGGTTGACTCGTT
>CAMUQM010000063.1 GCA_947095945.1 uncultured Prevotella sp. | reverse complement strand
GAACAGTCTTGGCTGCTGTAATGTCACGGAAAGTGATTGGGCAGTCGGTGAAATTGCCGTCAGCTACTTGTCCGTCAATCAGTCGGTTGACCAATTCACTGATACTTTCTTCGGTGTATTCTTGTAGAGAACGAGAAGCAGCCTCAACGGTATCGCTCATCATGAGGATTGCCTGTTCGCGTGTAAAAGGATTAGGTCCGGGATAACGGAACTGGTCTTCGTTGACCTCCTCATCAGGATGCTCGTTCTTGTAATGTATGTAAAAATATTTTGCGAGTCCAGTACCATGGTGTGTTGTGATGAATTCTTTAATCTCACGTGGAAGGTTGTATTTCTCTGCAAGTTTCAACCCCTCCGTCACATGGCTGATAATGATACGTGCACTCTCAAGGTCGTTCAGCTTGTCATGTGGGTTGATACCCGCCTGATTCTCAGTAAAGAACGCTGGGTTGAGCATCTTGCCGATGTCATGATAGAGCGCACCAGTACGTACCAACTGGCTCTTTGCTCCAATCCTACTCGCTATCTCGGTGGCAAGATTGCCGACAGTGATAGAGTGCTGGAAGGTTCCTGGTGCTACTTCGCTAAGTTGCCGTAGTAGTTCGCTATTTGTGTTAGACAACTCAAACATTGTTACTGTTGAAACAAAACCGAAGGTCTTTTCGATAACCAACATCAGCGGGTAGGTAAAGAGGAGGAAGAAACCATTGACAGCAAAGTGGTAATACATCGTCTGATCAAGCTTCGACAGGTCATCTGCCTGAATGAGTTGGAGAGAGAGATAGACAGATGCAGAACCAATGGTGACGAGTAGTGCGGTGAGGAAAATCTGACTTCTCTTTGACAGTTCACGCAGGGAATAAATAGCTACGAGTCCTGCTACGAGCTGTACGATGATGAATTCATACTGGTATTTCACGGCAACTGCACAAATGAGTATCATTGTCATGTGTCCGATGAATGCTGTTCGTGAGTCCATGAATACACGGAAGAATATTGGTGCCATGCTGAAAGGTAGGATATAGACACTCAGAATATTATGCTCCATCATCAAGGAGGTGAGAATAGGGAAGATGACTATCATCACGTAAAGTAAGGAAATGGAGCGTGGCTTTTCGAAATAGTCTTTTCGGAAAAGTGCCAGATAGAGCGTGAAGAGACAGATGAGAATTAGTACGTAAATAGTCTGTCCGATGAAAGTTGATGTTATCTCGTCCTCGGAAGCCTTACGCTTCTCCATCGCCTGTTCAAATGAGTTCAGTACACGGAAAGTCTTGGCATCAACGATATCACCTCGGTCAATGATGCGTTGTCCTTCCAATACCATTCCAGATGCTTGTGGAATAAGGCTGAGCATATCGTTCATTTCTGTCTCACTGCGATCCTTATCATACAAGAGGTTAGGCTCAATATATTCGTTCAGGTTGCATTGCTGCAACACAGAACGCTTCGGTCCTAACAGTGGATCCATGAAAAGATGCTCATAGGCACCAAGAGTTGAGAAGGTTTTGCTGATAGGAACACTCACAGCCTGTTTGCCTGTAACGACACGTATGAGGTTGTCACTATCCTTCACAAGTGTAGAATACTGTTGTGGGTCAATGACTCCTGCCTCATAAATCTCATGCAAACGGTGGGAAATAACGTCAACATATTCCTGTGACAAGCCTGGAATACCATTCTTGTAGGCATGCCTGAACTGGTTGATTTTCTTCTGTTCGACAGCTTGGTTGATATTATAATAAGGCTGGAAGTTCTTCATTATGGAGTCTTTTTCAATCTTCAAGGCTTCATCAGTCTTGAAAATCGGAAAGTCGAACTTCGCAATTAGCTGTCCGTATAACCATGGTTTCCCCTCATCATAATGAAATAGTTTACCCTTTGTGCGAGGTAGGAAAAGCACTATCAGGACTACAGCCACAATGACTAATACGACCCTTGAAATCATATTTCGCCAATAGGGGTTGCTAATGTTTTTGAATCTTATCATCTTATATCTTGTTTCGTAAATGTTATGACAACTTGTTGTGTCTTGTTGCGTTAATCCTCTAACAACTTGCGAAAATACTAAAAATATGGCGTATAGTCAAAAAAAAACATTAATTTTGCAGGAAAATATAATATTTAAGACAATGGCAGAAAGAAATGTGAGAGTGCGCTTTGCCCCAAGTCCAACAGGTGCTTTACATATTGGTGGCGTGCGTACTGCTTTGTATAACTACCTTTTCGCTCGTCAGCATGGCGGCAAACTTATCTTCCGTATTGAGGATACAGACTCTAATCGTTTTGTTCCGGGAGCTGAGGAGTATATCCTTGACTCTTTTGAATGGTTGGGTATTAAGTTTGACGAGGGTGTTAGCTTTGGTGGCGAACATGGTCCTTATCGTCAGAGCGAGCGTCGTGATATTTATAAAAAGTACGTTAATCAGCTTTTAGAAGCTGGTAAGGCATACATTGCTTTCGATACGCCAGAGGAGTTGGATGCGAAGCGTCAGGAGATTGAAAACTTCCAGTACGATGCGCACAGTCGTCTCCAAATGCGTAATTCTTTGACAATGTCGAAGGAGGAGGTTGAAAGTCTGATTGAGGATGGACAGCAGTATGTTGTTCGTTTTAAGATAGAACCGGGTGAGGAAGTTCATATCAATGATATGATTCGTGGCGATGTCTGTATTAAGAGTGATATCCTTGACGATAAAGTTTTGTTCAAGAGTGCAGACGAATTGCCAACTTATCACCTTGCAAACATCGTTGATGACCACCTGATGGAGATTTCTCACGTTATTCGTGGTGAGGAGTGGCTGCCAAGTGCACCATTACATGTGTTGCTTTACCGTGCCTTTGGTTGGGAAGAAAGTATGCCATGTTTTGCCCATCTGCCTTTGTTGTTGAAACCAGAGGGTAAGGGTAAGCTCAGTAAGCGTGATGGTGACCGTCTGGGTTTCCCAGTGTTCCCATTGGAGTGGCACGACCCTAAAACTGGTGAAGTAAGCTCAGGCTATCGTGAGAGCGGTTATTTCCCAGAGGCTGTAGTAAACTTCTTAGCGCTTTTAGGCTGGAATCCCGGTACAGAGCAGGAACTCTTCTCACTTGAGGAACTTGTTGAAGCATTCGATATCACGAAGTGTTCTAAGAGTGGAGCTAAGTTTGACTATCAGAAAGGTATGTGGTTTAACCACGAATACATCCTCCGCAAGACAGATGATGAGATAGCACAACTCTTTGCACCGATTGTTGCTAACAATGGTGTTGAGGCTACTATGGAGCAGGTGACACAGGTTGTACACATGATGAAAGACCGTGTTAGCTTTGTTAAAGAACTCTGGGACCTTTGCTCTTTCTTCTTCATTGCACCAACAAGTTATGACGAGAAGACTGTCAAAAAGCGTTGGAAGGAATATTCTGCACAGCAGATGAGCGAGCTTGCTGATGTTTTGGAAGGAATAGAAGACTTCAGTATCGAAGGTCAGGAACCTGTTGTTATGAAGTGGGTAGAGGACAAGGGCTATAAGCTTGGTGATATTATGAACGCATTCCGACTCACCCTCGTTGGTATTGGTAAGGGTCCTGGTATGTTTGATATATCAGCTTTCCTTGGCAAAGAAGAGACCTTGAAGCGTATGCGTAAGGCTATCGAGGTGTTAGGATAAGTACCTCGAAAGGCTAAAATAATTAAGCCAAGTATGTATAATATAATAATGTATGCCATCCAGTTTGGCATCGCTGTGGGTAGTCTTTTCAATGAAAAGCTGCGCAAGATGTGGCGAGGCGAGCAGGAGGCAGTGCGGATTTTACGTGAAAAAGTGGAACCAGATGTTCAATACGTTTGGTTTCATGCTGCTTCATTGGGCGAGTTTGAGCAAGGTCGCCCTTTGATAGAGCAGATACGGAAAGACTATCCGCAATATAAGATTCTGCTTACTTTCTTTTCTCCTTCTGGTTATGAGGTGAGAAAGAATTATGAGGGTGCAGACATCATCACCTATCTTCCAATTGACACGGTAGGTAATGCACGTAGATTTCTACGTGCTGTTCGTCCTGTTATGGCGTTCTTCATCAAGTATGAGTTTTGGTATAATTACCTGCATATCCTACAGCATCGTGGTGTACCTGTTTATAGTGTGTCAAGCATTTTCCGCCCTGACCAAATCTTCTTTAAATGGTATGGGAGCGGTTATGGTCGTGTCTTGAAGTGTTTCAGTCGCTTCTTCGTTCAGAATGAGGAGAGCAAGGAACTCTTGAGTAAGATAGGTATTTCAGATGCAGTAGTGGTGGGTGATACTCGTTTCGACCGTGTGTTGCAAATCAAGGAGGCAAGTAAGAAACTGCCGTTAGTGGAGAGATTTGTCAATGTTGAGGCTGCTGATAGAAGGAAAGTCTTTGTGGCAGGTTCGTCATGGCAGCCTGATGAGGAAATCTTCATCAAGTATTTTAATGAACATAAGGACTGGAAACTTATCATTGCACCGCATGTTATCGCAGAAGATCATCTAAAGACAATTCTCTCACTGATTAAGGACAAGAAGGTCGTACGCTACACACAGGCAACAGAAGATAACGTTACTGACCCAGACGTGCTCATTATTGATTGCTTCGGTTTGCTGTCATCTATCTATCATTATGGAGATGTAGCATACGTCGGAGGTGGCTTTGGAGTTGGAATCCATAATGTCCTTGAGGCTGCTGTATGGGAAATGCCAGTGTTGTTTGGTCCAAACAATAAACATTTTGCAGAAGCACAAGGACTCTTGCATGCTGGCGGTGGATTTGAAATATTCGATTTTGAGAGTTTCAGTTTGTTGATGAATCGCTTCGCAGAAGACGAAGAGTATCGCACTGTTTGTGGCAGTCTGGCGGGTACTTATGTTGAGAGTTTGGCAGGTGCAACAAATAAGGTTCTAAGCAACGTAAAGTTATGAAATATCAGATAACATGTGATAACTGTGGTGCACAGTTTATTGTTGAGGCTGAAGAAGGACAGACAATCGAATGTACTTGTCCTCATTGTCAGGGCATCATGGAGGTGACACTACCCTTGGTGAGTGCTGGACAGCAGTATGAACAGCCATCAAGTTACAGCCCGCAGCCACAGCAGATGCAGGCAGAAACACCAAAGAAGGATAGTAATGCCATTCTCTGGGGCGTTCTTATTGGTTTACTCTTATTGGCAGGTGGTGTAGGGGCTTATTTTATGTTTGGCTCTTCTTCACCAGAAACTCCAGTAACAGATTCTATTCCTAACGATACGATTCCTTATGAAACGCCTCTGCAGGTTGAAGAGGTGCCATCGGTTGATACGGTGGTAGCGGCACCTGTTCAGACTGAGCCAGAGCAAGAAGAATATATTGAAGAAACACCAGAAGAGCCGATGGATTCAACAGAGGCTCTGCCGCATGAGCAATAGGATATTGCAATATAGATAAGAATAAAACGGAAAAATATACATGGGAAAGATTATTTTAACTGGTGACCGCCCAACAGGTAAACTTCACTTAGGTCACTATGTGGGTTCTCTCCGCCGACGTGTGGAACTTCAGAACCTCGGAGACTACGATAAGATGTTTGTCTTCATGGCAGACGTACAGGCGTTGACAGACAATGCTGACAATCCAGAGAAGATTCGACAGAATATCATCGAGGTGGCTTTAGATTACCTTTCTGCTGGCTTGAGCCCAGAGAAATGTACACTCTACATACAGAGTCAGATTCCTGAAATAGCAGAGTTGACTACTTTCTTGATGAATCTTGTTAGCGTAAGTCGCGTTCAGCGTAACCCAACGGTGAAGACTGAAATCAAGATGCGCAACTTTGAGGCTAATATCCCAATGGGCTTTTTTGCTTATCCTGTGTCTCAGGCAGCTGATATTGCAGCCTTCAAGGCTACTACTGTGCCAGCAGGTGAGGATCAAGAGCCAATGTTGGAGTTGACACGTGAGCTTGTACGTCGCTTCAATCAGATTTATGCGCCAGTACTCGTTGAGCCAGAAATCATGTTGCCAGAGAACGCAACAGCACGTCGTCTGCCGGGTACTGATGGTAAGGAGAAGATGAGTAAGAGTCTTGGTAACTGCATCTATCTCTCTGACGATGCTGATACAGTATGGAAGAAAGTGAAGACAATGTACACTGATCCTACCCACTTGAATATTTCTGACCCAGGTCATGTTGAGGGTAACGCTGTGTTCACTTACCTTGATGCTTTCTCAACAGATGAGGACTTCGCTGAGTTCTGGCCCGAGTTCCAGAATCTTGACGAGTTGAAAGCTGCTTATACTGCTGGAGGTATCGGTGATATGAAGTGTAAGAAGCTGCTTAATAGTGTACTGAATAAGATGCTGGATCCAATCCGTGCACGTCGTCGTGAGTACGAGCAGGATATTCCAGAGATTTATAACATCCTCAAGAAAGGCTCATTGGAAGCACGTGAGACAGCAGCCCAGACAATGGATGAGGTACGTGCAGCCATGCAGATTAATTATTTCGAGGATACAGAGTTGATTCAAAGTCAGGCAGAGAGATTCAGACAGAAGTAAGTCTTTAGTCCTACTTTAAATTCATATAGCAGTCTTATTCCACCTCTTTTTTATAGAAGGAATAAGACTGTTTTTGTGTCTAATAGCCTTGCAGTTAGTACCTTGGATTAAGTTTTCTTGCCTATTCTAATATATGTGCGAACACCCCGCACGTATGGTGCGGACGCCTAACACCATTGGTGCGGAGGCTTAGCACGATGCAAAAAGATGAAGGTGTTTGAGCATTTTGATGTCAATAAAGAGTTCTGTTACAAAAGATAAACAATTCTTTATAGTCTAACTACTTGTTCGTGTCAGTATAACGTGGGTAGATAAAGATTGCCTTTTTGTCTGATTGTCAGGATATTTTCTTTTTCGCTTGACTAAAATTAATAATTATTTAGGAATTATTCCTTAGTATAATTTGTGTCAACTAAAAAAAGTCCCTACATTTGCCTAAGCCAACCTAAACAATATAACAAAGACAAATAGTATTCTGCGGTGAGGGATATAATCCTATTTTCCGTGATGAGCTATTAATATTGTGAACATAAATAGAATTTCATTAATAATTTTATATCCTTTCGTGCTGCTTTAGGCATGACTCTCTTTGCCAATTGCTTTGCGGAGGACACTAAACAATCTTTACTATTAAAAGTTAGATGCGTATGATTTTACACATCAAACCAATTGGTTTTACGTTATGTATGGGTGTATCTTTCTTGATGCCTACGCAAGGATTTGCAGTTTCAAAACTGCCTGTTCAGAGCGTACAGCAATCAGGGAGATGCACAGGTGTTATCCTTGATGAACAGGGCGAGCCTATCGTTGGTGCTACTGTTCAAGTAAAAGGTACAAGTAATGGAGCCGCTACCGATTTAGACGGTCGTTTCACTTTGTCGAATATCCCTGCTGGTAGTATTATTGTTATAAGCTACATTGGTATGGACACTAAGGAAGTGAAATGGGATGGTCAGGAAATTAAAGTAAAGCTAAAGGAGGAACAGCATGCCCTTAACGAACTTATTGTGACGGGTTATGGTGGTCAGCAGAAGCGTGCTACGTTGACGACTGCTATCTCTAAGATGGACAATAAGGTGCTGGATGCCGCAGCTTTTTCTAATGTAGGTAGTGCATTGCAGGGTAGTGTGACTGGTCTTCAGGTCGTTAATAGCTCTGGTCAGCCGGGTACAGCACCTTCAATCACCTTGCGTGGTGGTGCATCTATTACGGGAAGTGCTCCGGCTTTGATTATCGTTGATGGTGTTGAGCGTACTTTGTCAGAGATTAACCCATCTGATATCGAGTCTATTGAAGTCTTGAAGGATGCGGCTTCAACAGCTATTTATGGTGCGAGAGCAAATGGTGGTGTAATCCTTGTTACAACGAAACGTGCTCAGGCAGGAAGTTCCAGCATCAACTATCGTTTGAAAGTGGGTACTAACTTTAAGCGTAATGACTATAATTTCATGAACGCTCGCAACTATCTTTACTATAATAGAATGGGCTTTAAGCGTTATGCTGATGCAATGGAAGGACATGGTAGGGCAGCTAATGTGGATGCACAGAATGGTTATTCAGGTCGCGGATACACCGACTACACACCACGTACGGATGTAATGTATTATGATGCAACCAATGCTGAACATCAGAGACTGCTTGCTGAAGAAGGATGGGAAATTATGGATGACCCTTATTATGGTCCTGTAAACGGTGCAAAGCTAATCTTTAAGGATTATGGTGGACTTTTAGAGGATGCGATTTATCACAATCAAACCCTTACACAGGACCATTATCTGAGTTTCAGCGGTGGTAATAACATGGGTTCTTTCGTAGCTTCATTAGGTTACTATAATGAAAATGGTGTTGTACGCAATACTTCTTTCCGTCGTTTCACTGGTAGCGTGAAAGGTGATTATCAAATTAAGCCTTGGTTGAAGGTACGTGCTGGTGCGCAATACACTTGGTTTACGAAACCAGATAGCTATTTTGGCTCGTGGAGTTCTTTGTTCTATCGTACTCGTTCACAGCGTCCTACATGGAATCCTTACCTTGCAGATGGTTCTCCTGCACCGGGTTGGAGTAGTTCAGATGGTAACTATATGTATTGGAATGATAAACTCACAATGGAGAACGGCTCACGTTCAGAAACTTTCAATATTGGTTTTGACTTGACATTGATACCTAAGCATCTGAAGTTGTCGGCTAATGGTTCTATTTATCATGTGCTTAATCAGAATGAAAGCTTCAACAAGGCCTACTATACACAGAGCAATCCTAATAGCATCAATACGACACGCCGTTCGTATGCCTATATGCTTAAGGATACGCAGATACAGCTCAATACGATATTAAACTACTTCGATACGTTTGCTGAGCATCATAATGTAGACTTCATGGTGGGTGCGGAGTATTATGATTATAACTACTTTTGGATGAATGCTTCTACAAAGAATTCACCTACAGATGATATTCCTACGCTCAATGCTGGTGCTGATAAGGATAGTAATCCTAAGTCAGAGAAGTCTGGTAATCGTATCGAGTCCCTCTTTGGACGTTTCAACTATGATTACAAACAAAAGTATTTGCTTAGCTTTACCTTCCGTTATGATGGTAACTCTAAGTTAAAGGATAATCGTTGGGGTTTCTTCCCTGGCATCTCTTTGGGGTGGAACATGATGGAAGAGAACTTCTGGAAGGAGTCTAAGCTGTCAAACTTTGTTAGCAATATCAAACCACGTATCAGTTATGGTAGCAATGGTAATGTGAGCGGTATTGGTGATTTCTATATCTATGGAATCTATGACCAACTTACAAACTATCGTGGTAACACTGCTTTCTATGACCGTTCGCTTGTGAATACAGCCTTAAAATGGGAGCAGAGTCATACTTTCGAGGCTGGTCTTGACCTTGGTTTCTTCAAGAACCGTTTGTCATTGATTCTCGACTATTACGTTCGTAATACAAGTAATCTGCTTCAGAGTGTGAACCTTCCTTCTTACTTAGGCTTCACTTCTATCCAAACCAACTTGGGTAAGTTGCGCAATCAGGGATTCGAAATGGAGGTACGTGCTACTCCTATTCACTTAAAGAACAGTTTCCGTTGGGATCTCTCTCTTAATCTCTCAACCGTAAAGAATACGATTGTTCAGCTTCCTAAGAGCGACCGACCATTCAATCAGCTGC